>DAIDJI010000618.1 GCA_027451455.1 Planctomycetales bacterium
GACGTTCTTTCGGCGTCCGCCGATATCGATACGCAACGCGTTCAACGACAACGTGCGCAGAAAAATGATCGTCGCCTGAAGATCGAGGCGCCAGCAACCTTCGAGCGCGAGTTCGCGGAGCATCGGTAGCGCCGACAACGCCTCGATCGCTTCCAGCGCATCGCAGCGCGAGCATTCGAGGCGCTCCAACGCCGTACCGGTGCGAAAGCGGTCGAGCGTGCGCAGCGGAACGCCGAGCGTGCGCACCGCCCGAAGGTGCGGCCCGACGGCGAGCGCCTCGGCGGGAAGATTCGCGACCGAGAGCGTCGCGAGCGTTCGGTGCGCGGCGAGCGCTGCGGTGTCGAAGGCGCCGCGATCGATCGCGAGGACGTCTTTCCGCGGGACCTGTGGCCGAAGCTGGGGGACCTCGGGCTCCTCGGGATCACGGTCCCTGAACGGCATGGCGGCGCCGGGCTCGGCTATCTCGCGCACACGGTCGCGATGACCGAGATCTCGCGCGCGTCGGGCGCGGTCGGCCTGTCGTACGTCGCGCATTCGAACCTGTGCGTGAACCAGCTGCGCCTGAACGGCACCGCCGCGCAGCTCGAGCGCCATCTGCCGAAGCTGGTCGCCGGCGAGCACGTCGGCGCGCTCGCGATGTCCGAGCCCGAGGCCGGCTCCGACATCTTCGCGATGCAGACCCGGGCCGAGCGTCGCGGCGACGAATGGGTCCTCAACGGGCGGAAGACCTGGATCACCGCCGGGACGATCTCCGACCTGTATCTCTGCTTCGCGACCACCGACCCAAGCCGCGGTATTCTCGGCATCTCGACGTTCCTGATCCCACGCGACGCTCCCGGTTTCCGGGTCGTCCGCGAGATCCCGAAGATGGGGATGAAGAGCGTGCCGATGGGCGAACTCGCCTTTGAAGATTGCCGATTGCCCGCCGAGGCACACCTCGGTCGAGAAGGCCGAGGCGCCACGATTTTCAACGCCGCGATGGAGCTGGAGCGGGGCGCGATTCTCTCGGCCTCACTCGGCACGATGCGTCGGCAACTGGAGCGCTGCATCGACCGGGCCCGAACGCGGAAGCAGTCCGGCCGGCCGATCGGCCAGTTCCAGTCGGTCTCCAACCGGCTCGCCGAGATGGCCGTCCGGCTGGAGGCGAGCCGATTGATGATTTATCGGTTTGCCGACCTGCACGCTCGGGGACAGGAAGCCTCGACCGCTGCCTCGATGGCGAAACTCTTCGTCTCGGAGAGTTTCCACCAGAACAGCGTCGACGCCGTCCGCCTCTTCGGTGCCGCCGGATACGCCGAGGAGACGGGACTGGAACGCGAGCTGCGCGACAGCGTCGGCGGGTTGATCTATTCCGGGACCAACGATATCCAGCGCAACATCATCGCGCACGGGATGCGGCTGGGATAGACCCGCGCCGCCAATCGATCCGCGACCCCAGGAAATCCCTCTCCCGAGATCCCGAGTCCAATCGCCATGACCACGACCGTCCCTGACGTTTCCGAGCGCGAATCCCGTCCTGCCCGCGGCGGTCCGTTGAGCTTCCTCCGGATCTTTCGGTCGCCGGAATGGGGCCTCCTGCTCGCGATCGCCGCGGCGCTGCTGGTGATCTACTTCCTCGACTCCAGCCACGCGTTCTTCTACGGGTATCGTGTGCAAACGCTCTTCCACAATGTGGCGCTTTTCGGCCTGCTGGCGATCGGTGCGTCGATCGTGATCATCTCGGGCGGGATCGACCTTTCCACCGGTTCGCTCGTGGCCCTCGCCTCGGTGATGAGCGCGAAGCTTCTCACCGACTGGCTCCATCGCGGCGGATCGGCCGCGGCACCCTCGGCGGGGCTGGTGGTGGTCGCGATCTCGCTGACCTTGCTGATGGGCCTGCTCATCGGCCTCTTTCATGCCCTTTTGATCACGATGGTGCGCCTTCCACCATTCATCGCGACCCTCGCGACAATGGCCGGCCTGCGGAGCCTGGCGAAGATCGCCGACGGCAATCACACGGTGACAGTCCGCTACGATGCCTTCCGGTTTCTCGGCGACGATTACCGGGTCTCGCTCGGGATTTTCCTGGTCGCGGCGGTCTTTTTCAGCGTGCTGATGGGGAACACCGTGCTGGGCCGGCACATCTACGCGATGGGTGGGAACGAGACGGCCGCGCGACTGAGCGGCGTCCGGACTCGTCGGCTGAAGTTCATCGTGTACGGGGTCTCGGGATTTCTCTCTGCGCTCGGTGGAGTGCTCTTCGCCGGCAAGAATGGCCTGGGCGACCATTCGCTCGGGATCTCGTACGAGCTGATTGCGATCACGGCGGCGGTGGTCGGGGGATGCAGCCTCTCGGGCGGGATCGGCTCGATTCGAGGGACCGTCCTCGGCCTGCTCCTGACACAGATCGTCATCCAGGGGACCGGCCAGGTCGCCCCCAAGGGGATCGACAGCACGACGATCGAGGGACTCGTTCTGGGGACGGTCGTCATCCTGGCGGTCGCGTTCAACCAGCTCGTCCGGACCCGCCGCGAGTGAGTCCGGCCGGCGCCTCGACCCGTACCGAATCCCGACGTCGACGATCGGACGAGCCACCGTGCCGAGTGAACTCCCAAAGTCATCGATCCCTCCGTTCTGGCGGCGAAGGGCCGTCCGACGGGTCTTTCTCGGCTTTGGCGTGATCCAGTTGGTAATCCTGTATGGCGTGGCCGGTTATCGATGGATCGGCTGGACCTTCGCCGATGCCTTCTTCCAGGTCATCATCCTGATCTCGGGCGTGGGACTGGGCGAAGTTCGTCCACTGGATGGGCCGTTCGCGAGGGCGCACACGATCCTGGTGATCGGGTTGGGGATCAGCTCGGTGGCGTTCACGCTGGCGTCGTTCGTCCAGTCGCTGACCGAGAGCGAGCTGCTGGTCTACTTCGGGCGGCAACGGAAGATGAGACAGATCGAATCGATGTCGGGCCATACGATCGTCGCCGGATACGGACGCGTCGGGTCGCTCGTCTGCGACGAACTGGAGGCCGCCGGCCAGCCGTTCGTCGTGGTTGACCTGGCCGCCGAGCGGATGGAGGAGTTCGAGGCGAGGGGCTTCCACTGCATTATTGGCGACGCGACCGAGGAAAAAGTCCTGCAAGACGCCGGGATCTGCCGGGCTCGGGTCCTGATCTCCGCGATGCCGAATGACGCGGAGAACGTTTTCATCACCCTGACGGCCCGCCAGATCTGCCCGAAGCTTCTCATCATCGCGCGGGCCGAGCAGCCGAGCACGGTCCGGAAGCTCAAGCACGCGGGGGCGAACCACGTCGTCTTACCGGCGGCGATCGGCGCCCACCGGATCGTCTCGCTGGTAACCAACCCGGCGGCCGTGCAGTTCGTCGAGCTGGTCACGCAACGAACCAGCGTTGCGATTGAGATGGACGAGCTGCCGATCACGACGGACCACGCCCTCGCCGGCCGAAGCGTCCGCGAGGCCGACATCAAACGGCGGACCGGCGTGATCGTCGTCGCGATCAAGCGGGCCGATGGTCAGCTCATCTTCCCGCCCTCGGGGGACGAAACCATCGAGCCCGGCGACACCCTCGTCTTCCTCGGCCGACGGTCCCACCTGGAACAGTTTTGGGATCTCATCCCACTCCACCCCCCGGCATCCCAAACAACTCATCGATACGCTGACGCCGGAAATCAAATATCCGCCGCACATCGTTGCGCACCTTCAAACAGTGAGTGATCTGACCCAGCACTCCGAAGGGAAGCACGTATCGAACGGCATCGATCATTCGTGTCCGGTTGCCGTGCGCCTCAAATCTGTGCGTATGATGCCACAATCTGTAGGGTCCTGTTCTCTGCACGTCGACGAAGCGGTTGGGAGGATTCCACCCGCGGATTTCAGTTCGCCAGTAGATCGGTATTCGATGCAATCGAAGACGATAACGGATCTCAGTACCTTCCGAAATGGAGCTGGAGTTCAT
>DAIDJI010000619.1 GCA_027451455.1 Planctomycetales bacterium
CTCGTTCGGCGGATACATGGCCAACTGGATCGCCGGGCACACCGACCGGTTCGCCGCGATCGGGACCGCGTCGAGCAAGGGGACGAAGGTCTTCGCGCTGGCCGGGAACGTCCGCCGATCGGGGCTGGTCGAGGTGCCGATGGGGACGAGCCTTCGGACGATCGTCGAGGAGATCGGCGGCGGCGCGCCCGAGGGCCGCTCGATCAAGGCTGTCCAGACGGGAGGCCCGTCGGGCGGCTGTATCCCGGCAGCGCACCTCGATACGCCGGTCGATTACGAGTCGCTCAAGGCGCTCGGCTCGATCATGGGATCGGGCGGTATGATCGTGATGGACGACCGGGCCGACATGGTCGACGTCGCCCGATACTTCATGGAGTTCTGCCGCGATGAGTCGTGCGGCAAGTGCATCCCCTGCCGCGCAGGGACCGTACAGTTGCACCGGATGCTTGTGCGCATCCGCGACGGCCAGGCCACCCGCGACGAACTGCATCGCCTGGAGGGGCTCTGCGAGATGGTTAGGCACGCGAGCCTCTGCGGGCTCGGCCAGGCGGCGCCCAGCCCGGTCCTCAGCACCTTGCGGTTCTTCCGGGAGGAGTACGAATCGCGGCTGGTCGGGGGCTGAGCCTGTGGTCCTTTCCTGGAATTCTGAATATTCAATATTGAATGATTAAGAATCGAAGAGATTCAGCCCGGGGCGACGACAGCGGCGCCCCGGGATTCCTCCGTTCGAGGGGTCGAGCATGTCCGTCCACACGCTCCGGATCGACGAGAAGGACGTGAGCGCCCGCGCCGGGCAGACGATCCTGGAGGCGGCGCGCGAGAATGGGATCGCGATCCCGACGCTCTGCCACCTGGAGGGGCTCTCGAATGTGGGTGCCTGCCGGCTTTGCCTGGTGGAGGTGGCGGCGGTCGGCGGCGGGACGCGTCTGATGGCGGCCTGCGTGACGGCGGCGGCCGAGGAGATGGTGATCCAGACCGACACCGAGCGGCTCCGCGAATATCGGAAGATGATCGTCGAGCTGCTGTTCGCCGAGCGGAACCACGTCTGCTCGGTCTGCGTGGCGAACAACCATTGCGAGCTGCAGGACATGGCCGTCGCGCAGGGCGTCGACCACATCCGGTACGATTACCTGGAGCCGACGTGCGGCGTGGACCTGAGCCACCAGCGGTTCGGCCTCGATCACAACCGGTGCATCCTCTGCACGCGATGCGTGCGCGCCTGCGACGAGGTCGAGGGGGCGCATACCTGGGACGTCTCGGGTCGCGGGACGCTCTCGCGGGTCGTCGCCGATCTGAACGCGCCCTGGGGGGCCTCGGAGACGTGTACGTCGTGCGGGAAGTGCGTGATGGCCTGCCCGACCGGGGCGCTGTTTCACCAGGGCTCGACCGTCTCGGAAATGATCCACGAGCGGACGAGGCTCTCGTTCCTGGTCGACGCCCGGGAGAAGAAGCAATGGAACGCCTGAGGCTCGCCACAGTCTGGCTTGGCGGCTGTTCCGGCTGCCACATGTCGTTCCTCGACCTCGACGAGTTCCTGATCGACCTCGCCGATCGGGTGGACGTGGTTTTTTCGCCGGTCGTGGATGCGAAGGAGTATCCCGACGGCGTCGACCTGGTGCTGGTCGAGGGGGCGGTCGCCAACGAGGACAACCTGGCGATGATCCGTCGGGTACGCGAGCGGACGCGGGTCCTGGTCTCTTTTGGCGACTGCGCCGTCACGGGGAACGTCACCGCGCTCCGGAACCCGATCGGAGGCGCCGACGCGGTCCTTCGTCGGTCGTTCGTCGAGCAGACGGATCTCGATCCGCAAATTCCCCTGGCGCCGGGGGTCTTGCCGGTGCTGCTCGACCGGGTGACGCCAGTGCATGCGGTGGTCCCGGTGGATGTCTATCTGCCCGGTTGCCCGCCGCCGGCGCCGAGAATCCGAGCGGTGTTGGAGCAGCTCCTGGAAGGCCGCCCCGCACACCTGACCGGTCGCGAGATCAAGTTCGGATGAAGATGATTCACCACAGAGGACACAGAGAGCACAGAGGGAATACCGAGGAAGGGAATCGCGGATATTCATCGAGCACCTGGTCGGTCGTGAGATCAGGTTGGGATGAAGATCATTCACTACAGAGAGCATAGAGTGAAAAACTGGAGAATTCCGGGATTTGGATATTTCTCGGAATTCCCTCTGTGCTCTCTGTGTCCTCTGTGGTGAATGGTCTTCCTGGGTTCGCCCGAGGTTGTCATGGCCACTCGCATCGTCATCGACCCCGTGACCCGGATCGAGGGGCACGCGAAGATCACCATCCAGCTCGGCGACGACGGGAAGGTCGTCGACGCGCGGTTTCACGTGGCGGAGTTCCGTGGGTTCGAGCGGTTCTGCGTCGGGCGCCCGCTCTGGGAGATGGCTGCGATCACGGCGCGTGTTTGCGGGATCTGCCCGGTGAGCCACCTGCTGACCTCGGCGAAGGCGGGCGATCAGATTCTCTCGGTGGCGCCGCCGCCTGCCGCGATCAAGCTCCGCCGGCTGATGAACCTGGCACAGATTGTGCAATCGCATGCTCTGAGCTTCTTCCACCTCAGCGCGCCCGACCTGATCCTCGGCTTCGATTCCGACCCCGCGCAGAGAAACGTCTTCGGCCTGATCGCCGCCGATCGCGAACTTGCCCGCGGTGGCATCCGGCTCCGCCAGTTCGGCCAGGAGATCATCGAGCGCCTCGGCGGGAAGAAGGTGCATCCCGATTGGTCCGTCCCCGGCGGGGTGCGCCAGCCGCTCACCGAGGCCGGTCGCGCCGCGATTCGAGCGTGGATCCCCGAGGTCAAGGCAACCGTCCTCGACGCCCTCGGCCGGTTCAAGGGCCTGCTCGATCGCTATCGTGACGAGGCCGAATGCTTCGGCAATTTCCCCTCACTGTTTCTCGGGCTCGTCGGCGACGACGGGACCTGGGAGCATCACGACGGATGGATTCGAGTCGTCGACGCTCAGGGAGGGATTGTTGCCGATCGCCTCGACCCGCAGCGTTACATGGACTACATCGGCGAGGCGACCCAGTCCGATTCTTACTTGAAGTTTCCCTATTATAAACCGATGGGCTATCCCGACGGCATCTACCGGGTCGGTCCGCTGGCCCGGCTGAACCTCTGCGATCGGATGCCGACCGAGCTGGCCGAGCGCGAGCGTCTGGAGTTCCGGGACCGGTTCGGCACGGCGGCCTCGTCGTTCCTGTATCATCAGGCACGGCTGATCGAGATCCTGGCGGGCATTGAGGGAATTGCCGAGGCGATCGAGGATTCTGACGTCCTATCGGACCACATCCGCGCCCGGGCGGGGATCAACCGGCTGGAGGGTGTCGGCGTGAGCGAGGCCCCGCGCGGGACACTTTTTCACCATTACAACGTCGACGAGCACGGCCGGATGGTCCGCGTCAACCTCATCATCGCAACGGGCCAGAATGGCCTTGCGATGAACCGGACCGTTCAGCAGATCGCCGAGCGTTTCATCGATGGCCCGACGATCGCCGAGGGCGTTTTGAACCGGCTGGAGGCCGGCATCCGCGCGTTCGACCCTTGTCTGAGTTGCTCGACGCACGCGGTCGGCTCAATGCCGATGCTCGTCCGGCTGATCGGAGCCGACGGCCGCCTACTTGACGAGGCCCGGCGCGGATGAGCGCGGGGAAGATCCTGATTATCGGCTGCGGCAACACGATGCGGACGGACGACGGCGTTGGGCCGTGGGTGGCGTCGGCGGTCGCCTCGTGGGGGTTGGACGCCGTCGAATCAATGGCCGTACATCAGCTTACGCCCGAACTGGCCGATCCGATCGCACGGGCACGGCTGGCGATCTTCGTGGACGCGAAACCAGCCGAAGAGCGAGGATCGGTTGAGGTCGCCGAGCTGGAACCCTCGGACGCGCCGATCTACTCGGGGCACCTGAGCGATCCCCGGTCGATCCTT
>DAIDJI010000620.1 GCA_027451455.1 Planctomycetales bacterium
CTCTCAGGCGGGTCAGGCAGGAAAGCCTGACCTACATCGGGGTCAGGCCGGAAAGCTCGACCTGGCGTCGGGATCAGGCCGGAAAGCTCGAGCTCCATCAAGGTCTCCTACGCTCTGCACCCGTCGCGCCGATTGCTCATTCGCATTCGTCATTCTCGTCGTCCGATCGCCTGCATTGCCGGGAGGATGGGTCATGAATCGAGGTCTTCCGTCGGTCCGTGGATGGCTCGGAGTGGGGGGCGTGCTGGCCCTGGTCGCGATCGCGGGGTGTGGATCTCCGGCCACCTCGCCGGGGGGCGGGGCGCCGGCCCCGTCGACATCGCCCGCCGTTTCCAGGACGGCCCCCACGCCCCCGGCGCAATCCTCCGGGACGCCCGAAAAGAAAGAGCTCGGCACGCAGATCGAGGGCGACCGGATGCAGTCGTACGCGCCGGTGGTGATGAGCGAGCAGACCGAGTCGAGCCCGTTCCGCTTCAAGGAGATCGCGAAGGAGGCCGGGATCGACTTCGTCCACTTCTCCGGGATGACCGAGGAGAAATACTTCCCGACCGCCAACGGGTCGGGCGTCGCAGTCTTCGATGCCGACGGCGACGGCCTGCTCGACATCTATTTTGCGACGGCCACCCTCCTGCCCCTCGGCACCGCCGAGAAGGGTCCGAACCGGTTCTATAAAAACCTCGGCGGCGGCAAGTTCCGCGACGAGACCGAGAAGTCGGGCCTCGGCTTCCGGGGCTTCTGCCACGGGATCATTGCCGGCGACATCGACAACGACGGCGATGTCGACGTCTTCCTCGGCAACTACGGCCGGAACGTTTTGTACCTCAACGACGGCCACGGCGTCTTCCAGGACATCAGCAAGAAAGCCGGGATCGACACGCCCGGCTGGTCGTCCGGCGGCGCGATGCTCGATTACGATAACGACGGATTCCTCGATATCTACGTCAGCAATTACGGAATCTGGAACTACCCCGAGGATCACCACCGAGTCGGCGACGAGAAGAAGAAGGTCTGGTTGTACTCGTCGCCGAGGACCATCCGGACGACGAAGCACTTCTTCTACCACAACAACAAGGACGGCACGTTCACCAACGTCTATGACAAGGTCATCACCGCCGAGCGCGAGGAGACCGACCCGAAGACCGGCCAGGTGAACCGCGTGCGCGTCGCCTCGCCGCGCGACGACGGCCACGGCTTCGGTGTCGTCACGGCCGACGTCAATGATGACGGCCTGATCGATATCTACGTTGCGAATGACATGAATCCAAACTTCCTGTTCATCAACCGTGGCGATGGGACGTTTGACGACGCGACCGACCTCTCGGGTGCCGCCTACGACGCCAACGGACAGGCGCAGTCGGGGATGGGCGTCGATTGCGAGGACGTCGACGGCGACGGCCGGCCCGAGCTCTTCGTCACGAACTTCGCGAACGAGTACAACACGCTATATCAGAATATGGGCAAAGGATTGTTTTTCGACATCACGGCGTTCTTTGGCCTGGCCTCGGACACGATGCCGTGGGTCGGCTGGGGAACGGGCCTGGTCGACTTCGACAACGACGGATGGCCCGACTGCTTCACGGCGAACGGGCACGTTGACAACAATCGAAAGCAGATCGGCCAGCCGGTCGAGTACGAGGAGATCCCCCTGCTCTTCCACAACGAGCGCGGCAAGCGGTTCCGCCTGGCGACCCGCGACGCCGGCCCCTACTTCGACGAGAAGCACGTCTCCCGGGGCGCGGCGTTTGGGGATATCGATAACGACGGCGACATGGACATCCTGGTTAACCAGAAGGACGGTCCGGGTACTCTGCTTCGCAACGACACGAAGTCGGGCAATCACTGGGTCCGGTTCGTCTTGCAGGGAACGCGGAGCAACCGCGACGCGATCGGCGCGCAGCTCGCAATCACGATCGAGGACCAGCTTTCGAAGCCGCCCGTCGAGCGGACGATCCACCGCCAGCGCAAGGGCGGGTGCAGCATGGAGGCGACGAACGACCCGAGGGTGCTGGTCGGCGTCGGCCCGACGGAGAAGGTGAAGCAGGTGGTGATCCAGTGGCCCTCGGGGATCGTCAGCAAGCTCGAAGATTTGAAGGTCGACCAGGATTACAAGGTCGTCGAACCGAAGGACGGCAAGCCCGAGCCGCACCGGGCGCTCCCCGATAAGAAGGCCGAGGCGTCGAAGTAACGCGCGGCCGGGAGTCCACCGTTGTAGGAGCCGGCTCCAGCCGGCGATCGGCGAGACAGGGCCCAGAGCATCGGCCACGGGTCCACCCCTGTAGGAGCCGGCTCCAGCCGGCGATCTTCGCGGCACCTTTGGCTTCGAGCGGGTCGGGAGCTGGAGCTCCCTCCTACAAAGATCGAGCCCTGCTCGACCGCGATCCCCTGGTCGGACGTCGCTCCAGGCGGCGGTCGGCCCGGGTCAGGAGCCTCTCATGAACCGATACGTGGATAGCCGGATCGCGTTCTCGTATCCCGAAGATCTTCGATGTACGTATCATGCCAGGTCCAGGGAATACCATTTGAGGCGTGGCTCGTTCCACCTCTTCCTGGTACTGCCGTCGAAAGAAGCCTGGCAAAACATGTTCCTCCAGGCCGGGCTCGACTGGCAAGCCCCTCGCATTCGTGTCGAAGGTGGCGGCCCGCCGCCCCCGACCTTCGAAAGATGGCTTGAGGAATATGCCCGTCACCGTTTCGAGGGGCGCGTTGTTCACGGTCTCACTCGAAATGGTTTCGGAGAAATAATAATCAAGCGGGTGGATCTCTTCCTCAACCGAGGCTCACGGCGGATCTGGCTCCGCATGAACGACGACCGGGACTTTTCCCTGGACCGGCTGGACCCGATCCTCGGGAGCCTGGCCTTCCGCGGGGAGGATCTGTACCAGACATCCGAGCAGCAAGGGCCGGTCGAGCAGCGGGTTCCCTCGCCCTACGTCGTCTCGTTGAAGCACTTCCCGAAATTTGGACGCCGACCGAAGAAAGGGCTGGCCCGGTACGACGTCGAATACCAGGGCGACCCGCCATCGGACCAGCAGATTCAGGCCGTGGAAAGGTTCCTCCATGATGAGGAAGCCCTGTACGAGCAGGCCCGGCTTGCCATCTTCCGCTACTACAACGAGAGGATCTATCCGCTCGTGTCGTCGATCGGCCGACAAGACGAGCTCTGGCCCCCTTGCAAGACGGTCGAACAGGTCATGCGACTGGTCCAGCTCAACAGCCTCATGGTCCACGAGCCACGCGACGACGGGGCGATCCCGATTGGTCTCCGGTTTCATTGCTCCTGGAATGAGGAAGACGCGATGGGCCTGCGAGTCGTCGGCCCGAACATCGAGGCCGTCGGCACGGATAGCAGCGTGGCCCTCGATCCCTCCTCGATCGAATAGCCTGAGCCACGGAATCCGAAAGGCAGGAAGAAGCGGAACCGTGAGGTAGACGATGTGTGAGTCGAGGGATCGGGTCCGCCCGGACACTTTGCCCGGGCATGAGGACGAGATCGAGGATCACGCCGTCCGATCGAGCTGGTCGATCGCCTGTTCCATCCGGGCGAAGACGTCGTCCCACTCGCCCCATCGGGGCTGTCGGAACAACCGGAGCGAGGGATACCAGGCGGAATCGTCGCCGGGCGGCATCCATCGCCAGTCCGGATCGAACGGCAGCGCCACCCAGGCCGGCAGCCCGAGCGCCCCGGCCAGGTGCGCGATCGCCGTGTCGGCCGTGATGACCAGGTCGAGGTTCTCCATTGCGGCGGCGGTTTCCATCAGGTCGTCGAGGCGATCGGCGAGGTCGACGATCGGCGGGCCGCCGTCGATCTGCTCGCGCCCGGGGCCTTTTTGAAGCGAGTAGAGCCGGACATCGGGCCGACTCGCGATCCTCGACAGCCGATCGAGCCGGAACGATCGCTCGCGGTCTCGGGCGTGCGCCGGGCTCCCCTGCCAGGCGACGCCG
>DAIDJI010000621.1 GCA_027451455.1 Planctomycetales bacterium
AACGGAGACAGGCACCGATCGTCCACGACCGGTGCCTGTCTCCATTCGCACGACCCTTTTGCCTCGGGAGATCACCGAGGATTCTGGTGCGTAAGCCCTGCCGGAAGGGTCGTCTCGCGGGCCCGGACATGCAGGAGGACAGGCCGGGTCGACTGGCCGCCGTCGACGGATGTCGTCAGGTGGAAGGCTCGGAGCTGGGGTGGTGTGGCTGGGTCAGCCGTGACGAAGAAGGTGCGCTCCTGCTGGTCCTCCATGACGAGGAGACCGTTGAGCCCGAGGTTGTCGATGATGACCCCGAAGGGCAGGTTGCGGCCCGAGCCCTCGTTACCGAAGGAGACCGGTCCGCGGAATCCACGGCGATCGAGCTTCACGGTCAGCGCGATCGTCTGCCCGGGCTCGATGGCGAACTCCAGCGGCCCGAGCCCTGGCGGGCTTATCGGCCGAGGGCCGCCCTCGGCGGGTCCGATCGTAATCCCGAGCCTGGGTGCGGGGGCGAGCCGGATCGTCCCCAGGCCGTTGACCTCGTGCGTCACCTCGCGGCCGTCGACGCTCGCCATCGCCCGGACGGTCGTTCCGCTTGCCGATTCCGCCGAGGGCGGCGCCGCCCCTGGCTCGGCCTCGATCACCCCGAACGCGTCGAGTTGCCCTTCCTGGATGACGATCGGCGTCGTAACCCGGAAGCCGGCCGGTACGCCGCGGATCTCCACCTGGATCGGGCCGTCGAAGCCATCGATCCGCTGGGCCGTGACCCGAAATTCCTTCGCGCCGCCGGCTCCCACGGCGGGATTCGCCCCCGTGAGCTTCACCTCGAAATCAGGATGGCGCGGGCGGACCGTGAGCTTGTAGCCAAAGTCGGCACCCTGGAGCCCCCGCACGTCCCGGATCCGGACCAGGTACGCGCCGTCGGCCGGCGCCTGGAAAAAGAGCCGCGAGTCCTTCCCCAGCTCGCGATGGGCGTCGTCGTCGTTCTCGTACGGGAGCGTGAAGACGGGAAGCCCGTTCGGCACGAGCCGGGTGCCGGGCGGGTGTGGCCGGACGATGTAGCAGGGCTCCCCCAGCGCGTGGGCCAGGGGCGTCGTGTCGAAGTAGCCCCAGCGCTCTCCGCGGCCGGGATAGACGACGAAACCGGAGTCGGGCCCTCGCGGATAGAGCCAGAGCCGAACGACCTCGCCGTTGGCGTAGAGGTAATCGTCGAGGCTCATCTCCTGCCAGTTGAACACACGAAAATCATTGGCCTCGCTGGCGTTCTTGCCGCGGAAGGTGAAGTACGAATCACGGACCGCCTGGAGCATGACCCGAGGGACAGGACGGCCGCGGTCGTCGAGGATCTCAAGGAACGAGTCGAGTCGCGACTTCGACCGCGAGGCATCCACCTCGAAGACCCATTCCTGGCCGGCTTTTGCCTCGAACCGGAAGAGGTCCGAATCGGAATGGCCGGGCTTGCCGCCGTTGATGACTCCCTCAACCCGGCCGGGGAGTTCCAGCCGATTGGCCCGGTCGGAAGAATCGTTCGGCTCCTGCTCTCGCCCCTCGCGAATGGGACCCGCCTCGGCGAGTGTGCTCGCCGCGGACGCTCCCTCCCGCGAGGGACGGTGCGCGGCCTCGGCAGTGATCCCGGTCGGGATCTCATAGCGTGCCGTCGTGCCGTCGAGCCGGCCGACTTCGAACGAGCGGCCGTCGGAAGCCATCGCCATCGCGACCGCCACGTCCGGCTGATCGGCCCAGAGCCGGAGCTCACGGTAGTCGCTCGTTCGCCAGACCTTGATCGTCCGGTCCTCGGCGAGCGTGACGAGCTTCGAGCCGTCGGGCGTGAAGGCCAGCCGGACGATCGCGCCCTCATGGGCGAACCGGGCGATCTCCATCGGGTTGATCTCGGGCTTCTCACGCGAGACAAACCGCCAGACCCGGATGTTGTTGTCGGCGCCTCCGGCCACGATCGTCCGGCCGTCGGGGCTGAAGGCGCAGGCGTATTCGGCCTTCAGGGGCTGCGGGAGGGTATCGAGGCGCAGGCCGTCCGCGACTCGCCAGACCTTGCAGGTGTCGTCGGCACTGGCGCTGACGAGGAACCGGCCGTCGGGGCTGAATCCGACGTCGTAGACGGCACCGGTGTGCCCTTCGAGCGTCCGAAGGAGCTTGCCCGAGTCGGCCTCCCAGATCTCGATTTTTTTGTCGTAGCCGCAGGTCGCCAGCGAGTGGCCGTCGGGCGAAAGCTCGGCATCGTAGAGCAGGTCGCGGTGGCCCTCGAAGCGCCGGACGATCGCGCCGGAGTCGACCTCCCAGATCGCCGCGAGGCCTCCGAGCCCCGCGATCCCCGAGGCCGTTACGAGGCGACGGCCGCCGTCGACAAAGTGAATGGCCGTGACCTCGCCGGGGAACGAGCCGAGGGTTTTCGTCGGCGATCCGGTTCGCGGGGTTCCCTTGCGGAAGAGGGCGACCTCGGTGCCCCGGGCGACGGCCAGCCATTGGCCGTCGGGGGAAGCGTCCATCGCGGAGATGGGCCGGGCTCGGGCGTGCGAGGGGATTTTCGGAACGTGGAGCGTGAGGCGATCGGGTTCGAGGCCCTGAGGACCCCGGGCGCCTGCGTCGATCCAGGCGCGGATTGTCGCGACCTCGTCGGGACCGGGCCTTGGCTCGTCCTCGGGGGGCATCACCGGCTTCTTCGCAGCGGTCATCAGCCGGACGATCAGGCTCCCCGCCGAGTCGCCTGGCAGGATCGCAGGGCCGTGTGCCGTCCCCTTCTGGAGCGCCGCGAACGACTCCAGTGAGAACTTCCCCTCGCGGTCCTCGTCGTTGTGACAGCCGGCGCAATACTTCCGGAAGATCGGCGCGACCCGCGAGGAGAAGTCGGGGGCTGAGGCGCCCGGATCGCCCGGGGCCGCGGCGACCAGGGCGGCCACGATGATGGAGATCGACATCGGAAGGACGCTCCCGCGATCAATGGTTGAACAGGAATTCCCGGCTGCTCATCAGGCCCCAGAAGATGTCCTCGACAACCTCGGTTTCCGGCGCCGAGCCCGGTGGCGGCAGGATTCTGAGCAGGTGCTGCCGCTCGACTGGGGTTGGGTAGCGCGCGAGGCAGGTCAGGTAGATCTCGTCGACGAGCGAGGCGTCGGACATCCCCTCGGCCCGGAGCTTCCGCAACTTCTCGAGCCGGTTGCCGGGCGAGCGCAGCTTCTGGTTAAGCGTCTCGCCGTTGGAGAGGTGGAGTACCTGGACCATCGTCGGCTGGTCGGACCGCTCGCATTCGCAGACGATCCGCCGCGGGTTGCGGCCGAACGCCTGGAGAAAGTAGTTGTCGACGGCGGCATCGGAGAGCTGCACGGCGCGGGTGCCTAGCGGGTAGATATCGGTCTTCTGGCGATCACCGCCGGGAAACGCGATCGCGTCGAATCGGGTCGGGACCTCGGTGGCCTGCACGATCGCGTCGTGAAGGACCTCGGCCATCAGCCGGCGCGGGAAGTAGTGCGAGTAGAATCGGCGGTCGGCCCTGTTGCCAGGGAGCGGTTGGCTGGAGCGCTGGTAGGTGTTGGACTGGAGGATCGATCGCATCAGCGACTTCAGGTCAAACTTGTGCCGGGCCAGGTCGTCGGCCGCGGCCGAGAGGAGCGCCTCGTTGCTCGCGGGATTCGAAGCCCGCATGTCGTCGACCTTCTCGACCAGGCCAACGCCCAGGAAGTTGGCCCAGAGACGGTTGGCAATCGATCGGGCGAAGTAGGGATTCGACGGGTCGGTGAGCCAGTCGGCCAGAGCGAGGCGGCGGTCGGCGGGGTCATCGGGGTCGAGCGGTCGGCCGTCGAGCGGCGTCGGCGGGGTCGTCGAACCACTCGATACGAGGGTCGCGCTCAAACCACGAGCGCTGCCGGCGCGCCAGACGGCGGCTCTGGGCGATCGCCGTCGAAACGGCGACCTCGAGGTCGAGTCCCTCTTCGAGGTGGGCCA
>DAIDJI010000622.1 GCA_027451455.1 Planctomycetales bacterium
AGGGACCAATAGGGATCGTAAGGGTCGAGGTCGCCAGCGAACGGATAAATGCTGCACAGCGAGTCCACGGCGAACCGATGCCATAAACCCTCGGCAACGCGTAGGTCGGGGAATGGCCCGAGGTCGGCCTCCTCGCTGCACACCAGACAATTGAAGACGCAGGGCCAGCGCGGATCGTCGGTGCCTCCGACCAAAGCCCAGATGGCGCCCGGCTCGTCAGGCAAGCCGGAGAAATCTTCGGCGACATCCACTTGTAGATTGCGAGGCAAGATCTCGGCAAGGGCCGTAGCGAGTTCATCCGCAGTCAGCGCCCGGGAAAGGACGATGTCGAACATCTCGCTCATCGTTTTGCCTATTTCTTATCGCCTAAATCCCTGGCGACGCCAGTGCCAGGGCCCCTCAGACTCCGGTATCCCGCGCGCCTTCGGGGTGCGGGACCCGGATGGAGGTGATGAGTGTCACATCAACGACATCCCAGCCGCCTTCGTGGATGGCGACGACCACGCGGGGCGATGTCGCTGCATCCCAGGCCACACCGTCCGGATGGACAATCCGCAGGTCTCGCCCATCCGCCAGGTGGATATGGAACGGCTGGAACGGTCGTCTGTCCTTCACCTTTTTCAAGTCTTCAATATTCCGCATGCCGGAGACTCCTCGGTGTCATGGGGATGATCATTCCCGGTATTACCTCGCCTCGGCTCCATCGGCCGCCTCTCCCTTCGACCCTCCGCCCTCGTTGAATTCCTCTACCGACGGAATCGGCTCGGCCTCCTCGGGGAGGATCGCTTCGAGCGAGCCGCGCTGCAAAATCGCGTAGCCCTTGCCGCCGCGGGAGGTCACCGGGTACTTCGTCGCCCGGACAATCTGCGTGGAGCCCCGATTCGTCCGGACGGTCAGCCCCTCGCGCTTCTTGTTGGCGAGGACGAAACCGATCACCCGGTCCTTCGCCTCCAGCCGGATCGCCACCACGCCGCGCGCTGCGCCCGAGACGATGTTCGCCTCCGTCACCGGGAAGATCAGGACCCGCGCCGATCGGGTCGCCAGGCAGAGGTTCTCCGAGCCGTCGGTCGCGTGTACGCCGACGACCCGGTCTTCCTTGAAGCCGGGATCCAGCCGGACCACAATCCGCCCCTTTCGCGTCGACACCGCCGAGAGCGGCGCCAGCGAGAACCGAAGCACCTTCCCGCCGGCCGTCACCGCGATCCCGTACGGCGGCGGCGGAAGCGAGGGGTCGGGCGCGTGGCCGTGTCCGTCGCCGTTGACCGGGGCGTGTCCGTTGCCGTTGGCGAGCGACTCGCCGCCGTCCAGCTCGTCGTCGAGTAGATGCTGGACCAGCTTCGGGCCCGTTTGCGGGTGCTTGCTCGGGTCGGGCAGGCAGCGTGGGTCGTGGCAGATCACGCCGATGATGTGCTCCTGGTCCTCGAAGGCGAACTGCTTCTGGATCGGCTCGCCGTGACCGGTCGTCATCGGGATGTCGTTGACCCGCGCTGTGTAGGCGATCCCGCGGTCGGTGAAGATCGTGATCGTCTGGCGGGCACGCGCCCGGTAGACCCAGCCCACCTTGTCGTCGTCGCGGACCCGGATACTCGCCACGTCCATGAACGACTTCTGCCGCTTCACCCAGCCGTCGCGCGTGATGATGACCCAGGAGTCCTCGTCGACGATGTAGTCTTCCTCGCGGAACTCCAACGGTGCCGCCGGAACCTCGATCCTCGTTCGTCGGCGATCGCCGAAGGTCTGGGCGATCTCGGAGAGTTCACCGCGGATGATCTGCCAACGCGCCGGTTCGTCGTCGAGGAGTTGCTGGATCTCCCTGGCCCGGTTCCGCTTCTGGGCCAGCTCCTCTTCAATATCCTTGATCTCCAGTTTGCCGAGGCGATAGAGCTTCGTCTCCAGGACGGCATCGGCCTGGATCTCGGTCAACAGGAACCGCGCGATGAGCTTCGGCGCGGCGTCGGCCTTGCCGTTGCTGTCGCGGATGATCCGGATCGCCTCGTCGAGGTTGTTAAAAACGACCTCGAAGCCTTCGAGGATGTGAATCCGATTGAGCAGATTCTTGAGCTCGTACTGGAGCCGGCGCGTGACGACCTCCAGCCGGAAGTCGAGGAACTGCTGAAGGATTGTCTTGAGGTCCAGACGGGCCGGGACGGCGACCTCAGCGCCCTCGGCGGGCAGGAGGCACGTCAGGTTGATACTGTAATTGATCTGGAGCGGCGAGTTCTTGTAGAGGTACGCCATCGCCGCATCGGCGTTGGCGCCCGGTTTCAGTTCGAGCAGGATGCGGATCTCGTCGGTGCTAAGGTCCTTCACATTCGTGAGTTGCGGGACCTGTCCTCGCGAGATCAGCTCGCCGATCCGCTCGACCAGCGGGTCCTTCTCGATCCCATAGGGGATTGATGTAATCAGGAGCGCATTGGCGCGGTCGGGATGCGGCTCGTACGTCCCCCGGAGCTTGATCGTCCCCTGGCCGGTCGAGTAGATCCGCCGGATGTCCTCGGCCGGGTTGAGGATCACGCCACCGGTCGGGAAGTCGGGCCCCTGGATCTTCCGGAGGATTTTTTCCAGAGGAAGCTCGCGGTCGTCCAGCAGCGCCACCAGCGCCGAGCCCACTTCTTTCAGGTTGTGCGGCGGAATGTTGGTCGCCATCCCGACCGCGATCCCCGCCACGCCGTTGATCAGCATGTTCGGGTACTGCGCGGGCAGGACGATCGGCTCGTCGGCCGTGGAGGCGTAGTTCGGCCGATAGTCCACCGTCTGGTCGCGCAGTTCGCTCAAAAGCGTCTCTGCGATCGGCGTGAGGCGGCACTCGGTGTACCGGAAAGCGGCCGGCGGGTCGCCGTCGATCGAGCCGAAGTTGCCGTACCCGTCCACCAGCGGGTGCCGCATGCTGAACGGCTGTGCCATCCGGACCAGGGCATCGTAGATCGACTGGTCGCCGTGCGGGTGGTAGGTCTTCATCACCTCACCGACGACCGCCGCGCACTTGATGTAGCGTCCGTCGGCCCGGACCTGAAGGTCCTGCCACATCGCGTACAAGATGCGTCGCTGCACTGGCTTGAGGCCGTCGCGGACGTCGGGCAGTGCCCGCGAGGTGATCACGCTGAGCGCGTAGTTCAGGTAGCGCGACCGGGTCGCCTCGGCCAGCGCGACCTCCTCGATCACCGCGCTCGTCCGGCCGGTCCCACGTCCGCCTCGGTCATCCGTTCCCTTCCGTCTCGCCATTGCTCGCGCCCCGATCGCAATCGGCACCAAACGAACCCGACCGCCCCGATCGATCGCCGGGCCCCACTCTCAACAGACCTTTAACCGCCCGAGCCCGCAATCCCAGTTTTCCATGGGATTAATGTAATCGCGTATACTATACCACAAGGTTGTGGGCCGATCAATGCGGCGGCTCCCGGGTCTGGATCGCCGGGGAGGGGGGCACTCGGGGGACGGGAGCCGGCTCCCTGGCTGCAAGTCCCTGTTTGCCATTAGAATGCAGTCTGTCGAATTCTGGGGGAAACGGCAACACGGTTCCACCTTTGGTTGGTAGGCGGCTGGGGGATTGGGATCCAGATGCCGCATTGCCCAGCGTGGCCGCATCCCTTTGCTTGCCGGGGGGACCATGCTCTATTTCAAGACGTTGCTGGAAGGAATGGATCCCTTGCCGGCGGCGGATCCGGAATTGCGCACCGCAATCGATCGCGAGGCACAGCAATACGGCTGGCCCGCGATGCATGCCAGGTTGGCTCAGGTAGATCCGGTGACGGCGGGACGACTGGATCGTGGCGACAGCCAGAGGATCCAGCGGGCATTGGAAGTATTTCGCCTGACGGGCAGGGCATTGTCGCAGCACCATGGCAGCGGCGCCCGCAATCCCCTGCCGGCGAAAGTTCTGGCATTGGGGTTGGTGCCTTCTGACCGAAGTCAGTTGCACGACCGCATTACGCAGCGTTT
>DAIDJI010000623.1 GCA_027451455.1 Planctomycetales bacterium
TCCGCGTCACAGCGGTGTACGACCAGGTCTACCGCCGTGCCGAGATGGAGGCCGCGCAGATCGGATGCGCTGCCTGCGAGGGGCTCTCGGCGCTGGTCGAGCGGCCGGATGTCGACGTGGTTTATCTGCTCGCCCGGCAATGGTTCGGCCTGGAACCGATCATCCTCGCCTGCGGAGCGAAAAAGCCGGTCTACTGCGCCCTGCCGCTGGCCGACGATCTCGATGAGCTGGAGCGACTGGTCGAGCTCGTTGAGTCGTCCGGGACCATTTTCATGCCGGAGTTTGCACGGCGGTGCTACCCGGCGACCCTCCGCCTGAAGGAGTTGCTCGCCACCGAGCTGGGCCCGCCCCGGCTGATTGTCGGGCATTCCCGGCTTTATGGGTTCGATCGATACGCCGTTCCCGGACCGGCCACCCAGATCGCGCCCGCACCCCTACTGATCGACCCGGGAAGTTACTTGCTAGACTGGTGTACTTTCGTGTTTCAGGCGATGCCCGAGGCCGTGCAGGGCGTGCGAGCCCGGGTCATCCCGGCGTCGTCCGGTGAGGAGGGCGAGCCCGACTTCGAGAGCCTGGTCGCGCGGTTCGCCGGTGGCGCCTCCGCCCATCTCTCGATCGGGCTCTATCAGCGGAACTGCTGGGGCGATGCGACCTCATTCCTACCGGCGCCTGGGTTCCAGGTCTATGCCGAGCGCGGGGTCGCCAGTTTGGAGATGCCCGAGCGGATCCAGTGGTCGGGCAACGGGGGGATTCACGACGAGCGTCTTCCGCTGGAGCCGACCGTCGGCGATGTCCTGAATGAGCAGTTCCACCGACTCGCCCGGGGCCAGAACGCACTGGCGCCGACGATCCGAGACACGCTGGCGATCGCCCGGCTCGTCCGTGAGATCCGGATGAGCCAGGCTCTGGGCGCCTCTCCGCCCTCGTGACCAGGAGCGTTTGCATGCGGGAAGGATCCCGGAAGCACGAGAACGCCGCGGCCTGCGAGGCTCAACCGGGCCGTCATCGGACGTGGGGCCCGACTGCGGCGGTGGCCGCGGCGGCGGTGGTCGGCCTTGGGCTGATGCTCGACACGATCGGCCGGAGCTCCGCGACCTACGACGAGCCGTTCTACCTGGAGACCGCCTGCCGATGGTGGCGTACCGGTGATCAGGCCGAGATCTCCCGGGCCGGGTCGCCCCTGACGTTCTGGAAGCTCCAGCAGGTGCCGATGCTCTGGGCGCTCGATCATCTTGGCCGGGGCGACTGGATCGACGACCCCCGAAGGTTTGAGCCCGAGCTGCTCCCGATGGCGCGGGCCTCGTCGCTCTGGATCTGGGCCGCCGCCTTCGCGCTGGTCGCCCTCTGGAGCCGACGACTCTACGGGCCGAGGGCGATGGCCCTCGCCTCCTGGTGGTTCACGCTCAGCCCGAACCTGCTCGCCCACGGGTCTCTCGCGACCATGGAGACCCCGATCCTCGCGGCCATGACGGCCACTTTCCTCCTCTTCTGGATCTTCCTTCGAACGGCCGATCGTCGGGTCTTCGCCGGATCTGCGGTGGCGGCGGGGCTGGCGTTCTCGTGCAAATTCACCGCGGTCCTGATCCCACCGATTCTCTCGATCCTCTGGATCGTCTCCCGCTGGATCGACGGTGACCGAAGGCTCTGGCGGATTATCTTTCGCGTGGCGGCCGGGATGCTGGCGTTCGCGACCATCATGGCGGCGACCGACCTGGTTGTCACCGGGGCCTCAACCGTCACGATCAGCCCGCGATCGGGCGATCATCCGAGCCTGAGCGGTCGGCTGGGACCTCGGGCCGAGGCGATGGTCCGTCGTCTGATCGAGACGCCGATGCCGCAGGACCTCGCCGCCTTCATCCGGCAGGCCATCCAGCAGAAACAGGGCGCCCCCAGCTACCTCCTCGGCGAGGTTCGCTCGACGGGATGGCGCTACTACTACCTGGTTGCCCTCGCGGTGAAGGTTCCGGTCTCGTTCTGGCTGATCCTGGCACTCCGATTCTCGGTAAACCGGCGGCTCGCGATGGCGGGACGAGACTGGATGCTACCAGCCCTGGCAGTTGCGTTTGTCGCGATGGCCTCGCTGGGTTCGGCGAGGAACTTCGGCGTGCGCTACCTGCTGCCGGTCGCTCCTCTCGCCATCATCTGGATCTCAGCGCTCGCCGAGGGGCCGCCTCGACTCCGTCGACTGGTCTGGGCCGGTCTGATCTTCCAGGCGATCGCCGTGGTGACGATCCACCCCCATGAACTCTCGTACTTCAACGCGGCGGCTGGCGGTCCGATCCGGGGGCGTCAGATCCTCTCCGACTCCAACCTCGACTGGGGCCAGGGCCTCCGATCGCTCCGACGTCTCCAGCACGCCCGGCCCGAGCTCTGCGATCTGACCCTCTACTACTTTGGCGACTCCCACCCCAGGTCGTACGGGGTGCGGGGTACGTCGTACGAGGTCCGAGCGATCGACCAGGGGAAACTCCCGCCCACGCTGGAGGCGCGGACCGAATACCTGGCCGTCTCGGCCTCGCTCCAGTGGGGGCCCTGGGCGCCTTCCGGGTATTTCCAGGCGCTTGCGGGCGTCGAGCCGATCCTCTATACCGACGACACCACGATCGCCGTCTACCGATCGGCCGACGTCCCTGGCATCAGCCGGGTCCCTGGCCGTCGGTAGGGAGCGTTCGACCGGCTCGGCGTCACTGGTTTTGCGAGAATCGAACGGAGAGATGGCCGGTCAATAAATGTCGGCGCCGCGAGAGAGACGATCCTCGAGGCCGTCGGCCAGTTCGGCGATTCGGCGGATCAGGCCGCGGGCGTCGACCGAGGGAAGGAGATTGGCGGCGAGGTTCTGGATGACGACGAAGTACTCCTCGCCGCGGAGGACCCGAATCGCGAAGTGACCCTCGACGATCCGGGCGTTCAGCTTGAGGAGCGTCCGGCAGTCCCGGTCGTTCACCGGACCACAGACGGAGACCAGGCCGAGGACCGGCCTGCCCTCGGGGTCGGTCCCGGCGGGCCCGATGTAGACGGCCTGCTTGCGGTCCTGCCGAAGCGGGACGACAACCTGCCAGCCCTGTCCGGCCGGGCTCGTCTCATAGCCGGTCTGGCGGCCGAACTCGCGGGCCTGGCGGGCGACGTCGGGATCGGCCGGGTCGGGCACCTCGTACGGACCGAGCGCCTCGGAGCCGGCCCCGGCGTCGGCCAGGACCGCTCCGAGCGGGAGCCCGCATCCCGAGCAGTAGCGCTCCGAGGCATGGTTGGGCCGCGTGCATCGGGCACAGGCGATGGTGATGACCGTCATCGTTCGCTCTCCTCGACTCGTTCGCCTGTCCCCACCCGGCCCGACCCGCGACCAACCGTCAGTTCCCGAGCTGGATGGTCCTGAGCATCTCGTCGAACTCGGGACGGAGCTTCGTCATCGTTTTGTCCGGGCCAATCATCCGGATGTAGAAGCTGGCGTCGTCCCCCATCACGATCGCGGCAAGCATCCGGGCGTCCTTGCGGACCGGCTGCGGGGCCTGGCCGGGGAATTGCGGCGGATGATACTCCCCCCGGATCTCAGCCCGGGTTACCTCGACGTTCTTCCCTCGGACCTTGTTCGACTCGATCTTCGGCGGCTCCCCCTTCTCGTCCTTGAACTGAGTCTGCCACCGAGCCAGGTTTTGCTCGACCGACCCCGCCCCGCCCGGGAAGGCGTAGACGATCATTTCGGCCGGGTAGTCGTCCCCCTCGGCGGGCTCGACGGTCAACTGGGCACGCCTCATCGAAGAGGTGGGCGGGCTCGACTTCCACGACTTCGGCACCTGGAAGGTCAGGCCGCGGGCGTCGATCGTCTGCCTGGCCTCGTCGGCCGCCACCGCGAGCAGGGCGACGGCCGCCAGGCCCATCGCGAGCCCCGCGCCCCCTCGGAAATTGTTCGGTCGTCTCATTGCTGGATGACTCCTCCGGTC
>DAIDJI010000624.1 GCA_027451455.1 Planctomycetales bacterium
GACCTTGGCAACGAGCAGGTCTCGCTCGGCACGGAGGGCGCCCAGCGTGTTCTTCTGCGGCTTCGGCAGGTAGTCGACGGCACCCAACTCGAGCGCCTGGAGCGTCACCTCCGCGCCTTCCTGCGTCAGGGCGCTGACCATCACCACCGGCACCTCGTGGACGGCCAGGAGGGTCGGTAGTGCGTCGAGGCCCGAGACCTCGGGCATCTCGACGTCGAGCGTGATGACGTCCGGGCGCAGGCGGGCCGCCTGCTCGATGGCTTCTCGGCCGTCGCGCGCCGAGCCGACCACCTCGATCTCGGGCGACGACCGTAGCAGGTCGGTCAGGAGCCGCCGCATGAGCGCCGAGTCGTCCACCACGAGAACACGCACCCGGCCCGATTCCGTCCGCTCGCCATCCGACACGTCCCACCCCCACCATCGCGCCAGGCGCGGCTCATGCCAGTTTCGCCAGCAGGTCGATCACCCGCTGCCGGTCGAACGGCTTGACGATAAAGTCCACCGCGCCCTCGCGAATGGAGTCCAGCAAGACCTGCTTCTGATCGAGTGCGGTGACCACAACGACCCGCGCGGTCGGGTCGCCGGCGCGGATCAAACGCAGGGCCTCCAATCCTCCCATCTCGGGCATCACCAGGTCCATCGTAACCAGGTCGGGCCGTAGTTGGTCGTACATCGCGACCGCCTCCACCCCGTTGCCGGCCTCGCCAACGACCTCCCACCCCGCCTCAGCCGCCACCCCGCTGATCAGCTTCCTCATGAAGATCGCATCGTCAACTACCAAAATACGTTTCATATTGTTACCCCGTAATTGGTAATTGGTAATTGGTAATTGGTAATTGGTAATTGGTAAGCGGGAGATCCCCCCTCCGATTCAATAGGATGGCAGCAAAGAATTCCTACTAATTACAAATTACTAATTACTAATTACAAAAAGCTAGAGAGAATACTCCGCTCCGCCGGGGACCTTGATGGCGACAATGCCGGAAACGGTGTCGAGGGTCAAGCGTCGACCGGCGTTGCCGCCGAGATCTCGGGCGAGGACGGGAATCCGCAGTTCGGAGAGGATGGCCTCGATGGCTTCCTGGTTGCGTCGGCCGATGTCAAGCGTGCCGTTGGCGTCGGTGGCGACCTGGAACATGCGGGCGCCTCCGGCGAGCTTGGCCGTCAGGCGAGATCGGACGCGAGGACCGGCCCGGCGTTCGATCTCGGCGAGCACGGCCGGGATCGCGGTGTCGGCATATTTCCCCGGGTGGTCGACCTCGATGCCCCTCGAGGACGGCAGGACCACGTGAATCAGGGCGCCGAGGCGTCCCTCGCGGTCGTGGAAGGCAACGCCGACGCACGAGCCGAGTAGCGTCCGAAGCTGTGTCGGCGCCGACGCGACCGCCCATCGGCCGATCGCCACCGAGATCACCTCGGCGCCGGGATCGGTCCGGATTTCGCGATCGCTGGCGTTCGGCATGGTTGGCGACTCCTCAATCGGGACCGCTCAGGGCGACTCAGCGCAGAGGGCTCGGAGCGTTGTGGCCGTCGATGGCCCGGGGACGAACAGCAGGGTCCATCGGAGCGACGGCAACTCCGGTCCGGCCACGAACTCGGTCCGGACCAGCAGGACCTCGTCCTGCTCCGCCGCCTGGCCCATCAACGCGAACTCCAGCAGGCTCCCGGCGAACTCGTGGCGGAACTCCGGGGGCGTGGGGACCAGCCCGTCGCGCTCGCCGCCGGGCATCGCGTCGGCCAGTGCATTGAGGTACGCGCAGCCGACGATGTTCGCCGTCTCCATAGCCGCCGAGCGCTCCAGCTCGCCCCATTTGTCGGTCGATCCGATCGTGCGCGCCAGCAGAAGGTCCGCGATGGCCAGGCCCGACCGGTCCTCGAAGACCAGCAGCAGCATCCCGTCGAGCCGGCCCGAGAGGCCCATCGTGCAGGCGGCGACCAGGTCGTCTGCCGGTCCGATCAGGTCGCCGGCGACCGAGAGGTCCGAGTGGTCGATCGCGCTGACCAGCAGCCGAACGGGTCGTCCTAGCCATCGCGAGAGCGCCTCGGACGCTCCCTCGGCACCCCGGTCGAAGATCGATCGGAGCGAATCCGGCCTCAGGCCTGTCGGATCGGTGGACATCGGGATCACGCCCCCCCGTTGGCTGTCGATTCGGCCGAAACCCGGCGCGAGGTTTGGCGACCCAGCATCTCGATCACCGCGTCGAGGTCGAGGATTAACGAGACCCGGCCATCGCCCAGGATGCTTGCGCCCGAGAGTCCCGGGATCGCCTGGAAATTTTTCTCCAGCGATTTCAGGACGACTTCCTGCATTCCGATCAGCTCGTCGACCACCAGGCCAATGGTGGTCTCGCCGTTCTGGACGATCACGACGGTTTTTCGGCTGTCGCCGTCGCTGTTTCCGTTCCCGTTGCTGCGCGAACCGTTTCGGAGTGAGGGATGCTCGCCTCCGCCCCATCGGAAGACATCGTCGAGCCGGGCCAGGGCCACGACGCGCTCGCGGATCTCGATCGCGGGGCGCCCCTGCACGCGGTAGACCTGGCCGGGGCGAGTCTCGACGATTTCGTCGATGTGGTCGAGCGGGATCGCGTAGATCTCGTCGTGGACCCGTACCAGCAGGCTCGACATGATCGCGAGTGTCAGCGGGAGGCGGACCGTGAACGTGGTTCCCTGCCCCGGGACCGCGCGGACATCCACCGCCCCGCTGAGATTTTCGATCCGGCTCTTGACGATGTCCATGCCGACGCCGCGCCCCGAGATTTCGGTGACGGTCTCCGCCGTGCTAAGGCCCGGGTGCCAGATGAAGGCGATCAGCTCGCGGTCGGAGAGACCGCGGGCCTCGTCGGCGTCGACCAGTCCCCGGGCCACGATCTTGCGGCGGAGTCGGTCGATGCTGATCCCCCGGCCGTCGTCGCCGACGGTGATCACCACGCTGTTCCCCCGGTGCGACGCCAGCAGCGAGACCGTGCCCGCCCTCGGCTTGCCGGCGGCGATGCGCTCCTCGGGTGGTTCTAGGCCGTGGTCGACCGCGTTGCGGACCATGTGGATCAGCGGGTCGGAGAGCTCGTCGATCATCCGCTTGTCCAGCTCGGTCTTCTCGCCGCCGAGCTTCAGGTGGACCTCCTTGCCCGAGGAATGCCCAAGGTCGCGAATGACCCGGCGAAACCGCTCGAAGAGCGGGCCGATCGGGACCATCCGCGTGTCCAGGACCCCCTTTTGAAGGCCGTCGGAGACCCGACCCAGCCCGTGGATCGCCTCGCCGAGCGCCTTGACCTGCTCGCGCGCCTCCCGGATGCGATTCGGCTCGTCCCGCGCCGACGAGCCGCGGAACAGCTCCTCCAGCCCTCGTGCGATCGCGACGAATCGCGCCTTGGTGATCACCAGCTCGCCCGCGAGGTTCATCAGATGATCGAGCCGGTCGCTGTCGACCCGGATCGTCTCGGCGACCCGCACTCGCTTTCGGTCGGCGGTCGCGGGTGGGGCCGTGGAGGTCTCGGTAGCCGAGGGCGCGGGCTCTGGCTCCGCGTCAGGCGCCACCCGGGATTCCGGCGCTGGCTCGATTTCGGCCGGGCCCTCGCGATCGATTCGGATCTCCACCACCCCCGCGACGTCGGCCAGCGATCGCAGTTCGGCCGGGTCGGCGTCGGCCGCCAGAACCACCGTGAACTGCGAGGGCGGATTGGCCTCGTCGATCTTTTCGACAGGAGGCTCGGTCGAGATCACCCGCCCACGCGACGAGAGCCGGTTCAAAACGAGCCTTGCCTTCATGTCGGCCAGCGGCAGCCCAGCCTCGAAGACAACCGTCACCACGACCCGGTTCGGCTCGTCGATCGCCGTGCGATCGAGTGGCGGCCTGTGCTCGGGCTCCTTCGCCAATGCCGGAGCCGGAGCGGGAGCCGAAACCGGAGCGGGAGCGGGAGCCGAAACCGGAGCGGTAG
>DAIDJI010000625.1 GCA_027451455.1 Planctomycetales bacterium
GACCTGCAGTCGGATCGCGGGGAGGGCCCGAAGCGGTGGCGTACCCAGGGCCCAGGAATCCGAGTTGCCTTCGCCGAGAAGGACGGTCACAGAACCAGAGGCGCTGCAGACCGCTACATCGGGTGTGCCGTCCCGATTCAGGTCGGCCACCGCCACCCCATCGGGCTCCTGGCCGACCGGGATTGGGACGGCCTGGCCGAATACGCCGTCGCCCAGATTTCTCAGAACAAAGATGTCGTTCGAGGCCGCGTCGGCGATGACCAGGTCGGGCCGGCCATCCTTCGCGAAGTCCCCTGCCGCGATCGAGACCGGCTCCTGGCCGACCGGATACGAGACCGGGGGCGCGAAGAGTCCGCCGCCGAGGCCCATCAAGACGGTGACCGAATGCGAGCCCGCGTCGGCTACGGCCAGGTCAGGGATACCGTCGCCATTGAGATCGCAGGCGACGACGGAGGTGGGGACCGAGCCGACACTCGATTGCCCCTCCTCGA
Source organism: Planctomycetales bacterium (assembly GCA_027451455.1). Lineage (GTDB taxonomy): Bacteria > Planctomycetota > Planctomycetia > Isosphaerales > Isosphaeraceae > JAKAUH01. Next base: position 492 of record DAIDJI010000625.1, read on the forward strand.
CAAAGGTCCCGTCGCCATTCCCGAGGAAGACCGTCACCGACGCGGAGCCGGCCTCGGTAACGACCAGGTCCGTCCGGCCGTCGCCATTGAGATCGGTGATGGCAACCGATGTGGGGAAAGACGGGGTCGTCAGCGGCGGCGCCGCGACGAAACTGCCGTCCCCCCGGCCGAGCAAGATGGTCACCTGAGAGGAGAAGGCGTCGACAACCGCCAGGTCCGGGATGCCGTCCCCGTTGAAGTCGCCTACGGCCACCGAGATCGGGGCGTCGCCGGTCGCATTGGTCCCCTGGCCCAGGAATCGACCGTCGCCGTCGCCGAGCAGGACCGGGACGACGCTGGAGAGCGAACTCGCCAGGGCGAGGTCGAGACGGCCATCTCCATTGAAGTCGGCCGCTGCGATCGATTCCCGGTAAACCGGTCCCGGGGAAAAGGACGAGGCGGGGTAGGCCGGCACGACCTGGATCGGCGGGGCGAACCCTCCCTGACCGTCGCCGAGGAACAGTGTGGCCGCGATTGAGAGCCCGTGGAGGACGACCACGTCCGGCCGGTTGTCACCGTTGAAATCGCCGACCAGGACCGACTGCGGGAGGAAGCCGGCGGAGACTTCTGGCTCGACCGTGAAGGTCCCGTCGGATTTCCCGAGAAGGACGACCATGCCTCCCGGGCTGGAGGTCGCCGATGCCTCGGCGATCTGTCCCAGCTTGAGCAGAGCCGAGACATGGGAGAAGTTACTGAAATCGGCGTACTGGGAAATATCCCCCTGGTCGGCCACAACAAGATCGACGAGACCGTCGCCGTTGAGGTCAGCGGCGGCAACAGAAACGGGATTCAGGCCGGCTGCAACGACCTGGGGAATGCCGAACGAGCCGTCGCCCGCTCCAGGAAAGATAAAGAGCCCGCCGGGTTGCCCTCCGGGCGTCTCGCCGCATGCAATTGCCAGGTCAACCGGGCCGTGCCCGGCGCCGAAATGGCCGACGGCGATCGACTGTGGCTGACCGAAGCTGGCGTAGTCCGCCAATAGAATCGGGGCTTCGGGCCGAAAGATGCCGGCTCCAAGATTTCGAAGGATCTCGACCTGACCCGGAGTCTGCGAAACCACGGCCAGGTCGACCCGGCCGTCGCCCTCGAATTCCGCCGCGGCCAGTGCGACCGGCGCCCCTGGAACCGGGATCAGGATGGGAGGAGCAAACGTCCCGTTTCCGCGGCCGGCGAAGATCGAGACCTCTCCAGATTGCGCGTCGGTGATGGCGATGTCGAGGTGGCCGTCGTCGAGAAGTGAGGCGGAGACCATTGCCGAGGGGTCGCCCCCGGGAGTTGCCAGCGACTGCCCGGGGACCGGCTGGAAGGTCCCATCACCGAGGCCGAGGTAGACCCCGCCGGGCGTTGCCAGGTCGGGTATGCCATCGCCGTTGAGGTCGGCGGCGAGGAGCGGGGCGAACTGACCCGTCCCGGTCCCCGGCAGCGGCGCCCCGGGGTCGGTTGCGGGTGTGAAGGTGATAGTGGCCTCGAAGGGCTGCCCAGCCGGTCCGCTTAACTCCAACTCCAGAGGAGGCAGGCCCGGATTAACCTGAGAAGCTGCGGCGACGTGCATATCGATCCGGACGCCGGAGCCTCCCGGGGGCGGGGCGTCACTCTCAATCAGGATCGCGCCGGAGGCCGCCTGACGAAGGGTCACTTGAACCCCAGCCGAGGGCCCGAGGCTCACCACCAAGCGGCCTCCGGAGACTGCAATATCACCGGTCGTTGGGTCGAGAGGGAAGGTCGCCTGACCGTTCGCGCCCATCGTTCCCGATACGACAAGAGTTCCCGTTAACAGCCCCGAGGGCCCTTGTTTCAGGGGAATGTAGCCGGCCACCGCCGCATTGGTGCTTCCGCCAGAGAGCAGCGTCCGATTCTCAAGCCGCTCGCCGAGCGGGAGGAAGGCCCGGTAGCGAGTCTCAAGCTTGGGGGTCGGACGACAGTAACTCGAGCCGGCTCTCCTCGTTGGCATCGATCGAAACTCCCTGGGATCCGCCAGGCCGCATTGAGGTCGAGACTCATGAGGACTCGTAATCGAGGGTCAGTGAGGACGGGCCAGATTGAAGGTTGATCAGACGAACCGGATGGAGCGACCCAAGGTACTTTCGAATCTGGACATTGAGCCCGTACTCCATTCCCTCGTGGGTCGTCGCCTGGTCGAGTAGCGGACTCACGTTCGTGCCGATCGCCGAATTGATCATGTCGCTAAGGTCCAGGCCCAGCGTGTTGTCTGTCCAGGTCCCCTGGCTGACGACTGTCGGTGCCACGATTCGGAGATACTGGTCACTCGCGTCGAACACGATCGGAAGCGTGACCGTAAGGGACAAATTCTGGACACCAACGGAGAACAATCCATCGGTAGATACGAGAGCCTGCGGATTGTCGGCGAAGCCGACGGTCAGCACGATTGCACCGGAAGAGACGGCGACCTGAAAGGAGTCGGCCCTGATCTGATCTGCCTCGAACGATTCCGTAGTGCCCAGGACTGGGATCGTTACCGGGATCGCAGGCACGGTGAAAGTCTGGTTGATGAGATTCGGGATATTGATGTAGGAGTTCTTGGAGTCGATCTGAGCCGAGGCGCTGCCCAGGTTCAGCGCGGCGGCGAGTTGGTTCCCGGTGATCACCAGTGATTGGGGCTGACGGGGATCGATAGAGAAAACGTCTCCGGTCGGCCCGGTGGCGCCTGGAATGCCGGGGGTCGTCTGTCCGGCGATCGCGACGATCTGGGCCTGAAACATCGCCAGGTTCGCCGCCAGGGCCGTGAAAACCATTGTCTGTCCGTAGGCGATCGCCGGGATCGGGTCGTTGCCGAGGGACGTTTCCTGCGACGGGACGGCAAGCGGTGATGGGGGACTTCCATCGGCTTGCGGGGGATTCAGGGACGTGGTCTCGCTGTTCGCGACAATGTTCACGAAGCCGCCGCCGTTGTAATTCGAACCCTCGTTGGTGAGCGTCGCCGTGACCTGGTAGCCCCCCGTAGAGAGCGGTTCGGCCCGGAGGGATTCGAGAACAAGATCCGGCGGCGGGTCCACGTTCCCGATCACCAACGTGGCTGTCGAAGGGCCTCCAAGCAGGACACCTGAACTCATTGGATAGATCGAAAGGCCGACACTAGTCGCGGCGTCATCGATGTGGTCGTCAAGGACCGGTACGGCGAAGGTCAGAGAGGTGACACCGGCGGGGAAGGTCAGCGTCTGTTCGATGGGAGTATAGTTCACCCCGGCGACGGCCGAGCCCGAGGTGGTCGTGGTCGCGACCAGGGAGACGGGAATTCCGGTGTTGCCCGAGCGGGTCACCTGGATCATGGCCGTGCCGGCATCCTCGCCGATAGCAAAACTCGCCGTCGCGAATTGGATCATGGCCGGGACCGGCGGCGGGTCGGTGTTCTGAATGGTCAGGGTGGCGGT
>DAIDJI010000626.1 GCA_027451455.1 Planctomycetales bacterium
ATGAGCACTGACCCGGCGGCGCTGCTGCGCCTGCTCGCCTGGCTGTCTCCCGCGTTTCCCACCGGCGGCTTCGCCTGGTCGCACGGCATCGAATGGGCGGTGGAGGCGGGCGACGTGACCGATGCCGACACCCTGCGCGCCTGGGTCGGCGACCTGCTGCGCCACGGCAGCGGGCGCAGCGACGCGATCCTGCTGCGGGCAGCGCACGCGGCCGCGTTGGACGAGGCGAGGGTGATCGGCCAGGTTCGGCCCGAGGAGTCGACCACCTGAAGGGCCGTCTGCTGGCGGTCGGGCTGCTGCATCGAGGCCACGTTGACCGGCCCGGAGAAGGTCAGGTTGAGCCCCGTCGGCGAGGCGATGGCCGGATCCGCGCGCTGGATCGAGGACGCGATCAGCACCGTCGGCGCGACGACCGGCGTGGCCGAGACGGCAAGTCGGAACGAGCCGGCGGGCTGGCCAAGGCCGCCCGTGCCGGGCATCCCGCTGACCGGGTTGTATCCGGTCGGAGTCCCGGGGAGATCGCCCGCGGAAGAGACGCCCAGGTAATAGGTCCCGCCGGGGAGGTCGAGGATCAGAGACGGGTCGATCGAGCCGGCCGAGTTGCCCGAGCCAGCCTGCCGGGTCGCGATCACGGAACCCGAGGCGTCGAGCAGCGCGAGGGCCCCCTGCACCGGGCTCCCGATCGACTGTGCGAGCATCTGGGCGTCGAGTTGCCAGGTCGAACCCTGCGGCAACTCGAAGCGGTAAAGCTCCACAGCCGACGGGTAATAGCCGGGCGCCAGAGCGCTGGAGACGGTCTGCGGCTGACCGCCGATGGTCCCCAGATCCGGGGCGCCGGCGATCGTCGGTCCCTGGCCGGTGATCGTGAACGTGGCGACCGGGATCGGACCCGTCGCGTTGGCCCAGGCCGAAGTCGGCTCGACGCTGGCGAAGGCTGAGGCGAGGTTGGTCAGCGGCCAGGCGAAATCGACCTGATATGTCCCCGGTCCAGGTGCCGAGGCACCCGCTGGGAGAGAGACGACGAGTTGGGCCTGTACGTTTCCGTTCGGCAGGGTGGTTGCTGTGAGCGACTGCGCGGGTGTGGGCGTGCTGGGTGTCCCCAGGATCGGGGTGGTCGTCCCGTTGGGGTTGACCCGGTCGATCTCGATCTCCTGGTTGTTATCGAAGGCGAAGATTCCAGGGAGGGTCTGATCGGCGGTCACTCCGAAGAAACCCGAATACATCGAGTCGATCTGGGCGACAACCGCGGGGTCGAAGGTGATGGTCAGCGAGGGGGGCGCCTGGACGACCGAGGCGCCGTCGGCCGGAGTGGTCGCCAGGACACCGGGCAGCGAGGCCGTGGGGAGGTCCCGCCGCTCCAGGATCTCAAGCTGGAGCGGCCGGCGCCCCGGCCGCGGGGGCCGGGCACGCCGTCTTCGGAGGATCGCGCCGGGCGAGTTCATGGGAGTGTCTTCTCTGTTGTGGGTTCGTCGATCAATGAGTCTTGCGTTGGGTATGGGTCGGGTTGGTCGAGGAGAGATCGATCGTGCCCAGTCCGATCCATGCCGAGAGAGCCCTGTCCACCACGGGAGGGGCGAGTCCACCCGGGAGCGTTGAGATGGCGTGCGCGATTGGGATCGCGGGATTGGTCGAGGACGAGTTCGTGCCGGGCGCCACCGGTGCCGGACCGAACGCCGGAGTCTGAGGGTTCGGCATCGCGTTCGGAACCATCATCCGATCCGCCCAGCCACGGAAATTGCCGATCTGAGCCATCACGGCTCCCGGCGGTACTTGCCAGGTGTTGCCGGACCTGGCTTTATGGAGGAAGGAGGGTGTGAAACCGGGGCTCATCGATCCGGTGGTTGTTCCCGCGATGAGGGCGTTGGTCGTCGAGCCCCCGCCCTGGTCGGGCTGCTGCGGGACGACCGTGTAGGGGGGCGGGACGGGCGCCTGGGTTGCGTTTCCGAAGTTCAGCTCGAGCCCGTAGCCCCCGATTGCGCCGTATTCGCCGGCAGCCCGGACGACGATGTAGAAGGTCTCGCCGGCCGTCGCCGGAACGGTCGCGGTCAAGGTCGTACCGTACTCCGAGGGCGCCGACAGCGAGGCGAGGTTGGTGAACGTTGTTGTTCTTTCGTAGATGGTCACCATCGGGGCCAGCGAACTGAGGTTCGTCGATTGCACATTGACTGTTAAATTGCCGGTGGTCATCGCCGGGGCCGTGACAGTGAACCACTCCGCCTGGTTACCCACGGTGATGTCCAGGGCCTGGACCATCGCCTGGCCGTAGACCGGGTCCACGTAAGAAGTTATGTTGGCGGGAGAGAAAATCGTGCCGTTGTGCTTCCCATTGCTATTGAACTGGTCGTACTGCGGGGCGCCGTAGAGGGACTGGATACCGGCGATATCGTCGGCGCTGAGGTTATCCTTGATACCGTCATAGCTACCATACATGACAGCCGTGGAGTCGGTGGATTCGCCGAGACCGAGGGCGTGGCCGAACTCGTGGGCGGCGACCGTCTCCAGGTCGACACCGCCGTTGATCCCGAAGACGATACTGGAGTTGAAGACGATGTCGCCGGCGGCGGTTCCGCCGTTGGTCGGGGGCGGGAGGAAGGTCTCGGCGAGGACACCAGAGCCGAGCGGGGCGGCGCCGATCCGGATGTCGCCGAACCTTGGGTCGTCCTGCTGGTTGCCGGACGTTCCGAACGGAGCGCCGTTGTCGGGGACGAGGGCCAGGTTGAGGTTCGCGTAGCTCTGCCAGAGTGCGGCGGCCTGCTCGATCTGGTTTTGCCAGGTGGCCGTCGGGGCGATCGCGTTCATCGTCGAGAAGAGCGAACTGGAGAGACCGCCGATGTTGGTGCCGTCGGGCATGAAGCTGTAGGTGATCCGGTCGGAGTAGGTCCATGCGGTCGGTGCGAACGTGGAGTAGAGCAGCATCCTCCCTTCAAGAACCTCGGCGGCGGGCTGAGTGCGGCGGGTGGGCATCCGCTTCGTTTCGTGACGCGACGGCGCGATTCGGGCAACCTTCATGGCCTCACTCCGTTGCAACGCAGGGGTGTCGGGCAGGGTTATTGGAGGGCAAGCGCCCGGTCCACTTCGGCCGGTAAGGGAGGAGTCGCTTCCCGGACGCCGAGGATGACCGTTCACGGTCCGGGCGTGGGAGCCACTCCGATCTATGGGAAGCCTAGGCCGTGTCGGAGCGTGTTGCCAAAAGTCAACATGATGACGGGCGCAAACGAGAACGGCGGCGGCCTCCTGGTGGGGGCCGTCGCCGTTCTGTTTCGGTAGCCGATGCGGAAGGCTCGTTCGAGGGTTGGGTTCGGACGAGCCAATCCGATCAATAATGCTGGCCAGCCGCCTTGACGGGCGCCTGGGGAGCGGCGACAGTCGGAGGAATGTACTTGGCCGGAGCCTGGGGCGCCGGGGCGACCTTGGCGGGAGCCTGCGGGGGTGTAACTTCTTTATTTCATTATTCATGACGAATTCAAACTTATGATTGCTACGTATGTTAAAATCGTTTGAAATAACATTAAGGAGGCCATTAAAGTCCAGATCGGCGTATATATTATCAAAATTATCACAATTGGAATCAAGGTACGTTAAAATGCAATAAAGTATCTTGCGGGCGATATATCCTTTAGATAAATCGGGCGGCGAGAAATAAGTGCGTCCATTGCGGCTTTCGAGCGTTGATGAATCTGGCAATTTTTTTATATGTTCGACCACATTAAATTTGGCTTGTTTACCATCTATAAATATTTTTTGAGTAACTGCTGGATCTTTACGGTCGAAGGTAATTGGGTAATCCCGCCGCATTGAATTCACTTGAGTATCGACATAACAAAGATTTTGAAAATCGACATCAATTAGGAGGTCATCGCGTGTAAAACTATATGGCAGTACATGCTCTATAGATG
>DAIDJI010000627.1 GCA_027451455.1 Planctomycetales bacterium
CCGCCGATCTTCGCCACGCCGCCCTGGAGCAACTGGACCACGTAGGACCGCTCGCCCGGATCCCGAGTCTTGCGCTCCTCGATGACGTCCATCAGCGACTGCATGATCGATGACCCGGACATGTCGACTCGCGCTCCTGTTCCCTTCCCTACGGACGCTTCGATGGCCATGATGGTTCGATCACAGTTTACCCCGCCCACACCATCCCCGGAAGCCGCGGCATGTCCGACGGTTCGATCGAATACGAGCTGGGCGTTCCGATCCCGGGCGAGATCCTCCCGCCCGACCGCTGGGCGAAGACCGCGATCAAGCGGCTCCCCGAGACCGGTCCGCTCGACTGGCCCTCGATCTTCGGCCGGTCGGCTCCGCTCGTGCTCGACCTGGGTTGCGGGAACGGCCGATCCACCCTGCTTAGCGCCGTCGCACGGACCAACCACGATCACGTCGGCGTCGATATTCTGCCGGTCGTCATTCGATACGCGACCCGACGGGCCAACCAGCGGGGCCTGCACAATGTCCGGTTCGTCGTCAAGGACGCCGAAACCTTCCTGGCGCGATACGTCGCCGACGGGGCGGCGGCCGAGGTCCACCTGTACCATCCCCAGCCCTACCACGACGCCCGAGAGGCCCACCGCCGCGTGCTGACACCGGACTTCCTGGCCGACGTCCACCGCGTCCTCGCGCCGGGCGGACGCCTTTTCGTGCAGACCGACAACCCCGACTATTTCGCCTACATGAACCGCGTCCTGCCCCACCTCTTCAACTGGCAGAACCGCCCCGAGCCCTGGCCCGACGCCCCCGAAGGCCGCACCCGTCGCGAGATCCTGGCGCGTTCGCGAGGCTTCGCGATCTTCCGGGGCGAGGCCACCCGCCGCGACGACCTTTCCCCCGCCGAGGCCCTGGCCATCGCCGCCAATCTTCCCCTGCCTCGCTTCCGAAGTCGAGGCCCCTGGAATGAACTCGATCGCCTCGAATCCCGGATGCAGGACGACTAGATCGCACGAATCGCGACGCAATCCCGGGTTGACGACATCGGCCGTTCGCTTTATTCCGGTCCCCGGGGATTGACGATCCGTGTCTCACTCGATCCACGGAGGGAGCCCGATGACGACTCGTTCGGAACCGTCCTCGACGGAAGGAACCACGCCCGAGGTTCGGCACGCCCCTGGGCGAAGGCCGGAACCGCTCCACCGTCGGTTGGTTCGCGAGCCGGTTGTGGGTCGGGCGCCAACCTGGGGCGAGGCGATCTCGGCGGCGGTTGCCGTCGGAGCCCTCTCGGGCGTCCTGGAACTGGGTGTCCTGATGACCCAGATGCAGGGCATCCATTATGTCGACTGGACCACCCTGATGATCAGCCGGCACGCCGGCTGGCTGATCCCCGCGACGTCCGCCGCGCTGGTCGTGATGGCGGCCATCCCCATGATGGCCCCCATGCTCGCCCTGGCCGCCTGGCGGGCGCGGCGTGCGACCGGCGCCATCGAGCCCGGACCCGCCTGGGGATGGGCCGGTGCTGTCCTGGGCTTCCTGCTCTTCCTTGGTCCGATGCTCGCCATCCGAGGGCTGCACCCCATCGCACCAATCGCCATCTCCGTTGGAGTGGGCTACCGGGCGCGTCGCCTGATTGTCCGCCCCACCCTCGGCTGGAAACGCCAGATTCACGGCGCCGCGGGGGCCGGGATCGCTCTGCTGGGCCTCCTTGTCGCCACACAGTGGCACGTCGAGGCGTCGGCCAGCGGTCCAGCCGTGATCCGCGAGGGAAAACCAGCGCCGAACCTCCTCTGGATCGTCCTGGATACCCTCCGCGCCGACCGGATGAGCCTCTACGGATACAACCGCCCGACCACCCCACGGCTCGATGCCTGGGCACGCCGGGGGATCACCTTCGAGACAGCCCGATCGACGGCCCCCTGGACACTCCCCTCTCACATCAGCATGTTCACTGGCCTCTGGCCGTCGGAGCACGGAGCCTGCGTCGACCGGGCGTACCACCTCGACCACCCGACGATCGCCGAGCACCTCCGCGATCAGGGCTACGCAACGGCCGGGATTGTGGCGAACGTTCGGATGTGCAACACCTCCTACGGCGTCGGCCGGGGCTTCGACCACTACGTCGATTACCCCTGGCGAGACGAGGTCACGCTCGAGATGGCCCTGACGAGCTCTGCCCTCGGTCCGATGGCGATCGGCCTGGCGAGACGAATGGGCTTCCACCTGATCGACTTCCATCCCTACGACTACCACCAGCCGGCCGCCACGATCGCCGCCGAGGGACGCCAGTGGATCGAAAGCCGCGCCGGCGACCGCCGGCCGTACTTTCTGTTTCTGAACTTCATGGACGTCCACGGCCCTTACCTACCGACGGCCGAGGCTCCTCATCGGTTCTACCAGGGTCCGCCGCCGTCGAAGGACAACGCCCGTCCCGAGGACGGCTGGAAGGCCGCCAAGGCCCTCGAATCGGCCGATCCTGCCCAGCGTGAAGCCCGCCAGAAGGAAGTGGAGGCCGTGGCACGTCGCCTTGGCGACCTCTACGACGAATGCCTCTCGGGCCTGGACGACCAGGTCGGCCGGCTACTGGAGACGCTCCGTGAGGATGGACGGCTGGCCAATACCTGGGTGGTGATCACGGGCGACCACGGCGAGCACTTCGGCGAGCACGGCCACTTCGGCCATGGGTCCTCGCTCTACAACGAGCAGACACACGTCCCCCTGATTTTGATCCCACCGACCGCCCGCGACGACTCCCAGCCCGACCGATTTGCCTACGCAAGGGGACGTCGGATCGCGGCGCCGGTCTCTCTTCGCGACCTCCCATTGACGATGACGGGCCTGCTCTTGCCCGGCGACCGGTCGCCGTTCCCTGGCCGAAACCTCGCCCGACACTGGCGCTCGAACACCCCGCTCGTACCGGATGCCGTCCTCTCGCAACTCGACGAGCCCCGCCTCAAGGGGGACGACTTCCGGACCTCAGGCATCCTCTGGATGGAGGCCATCGTCGCCGAGGACCACACGATGATCGAGTACAGCCGACGCCCGACCGAGCTCTTCTCGCTCAAGGATGACCCAAAGCAGCAGCACAACCTGGCCGATCACCCCGACCAGACCGAGCTTCGGACACGGTTGCACAAACGTCTCGACGAACTCTGCCCTCGAAACCGCGAGCGATAGGCCGAAGGCCGCTCGATCTCACGTCTCACATGAGGCTTCCCCAGGGAGCCTCGTGAAGTGAGAAGTGAGAAGCGATCGAGAGAGTAAGGAGTCCTCCTCCTCTGTAAAATCCGGCTCCAGCGGCAATCGTCGCGATCCATTGGGCTGCGGTCAGGTCAGGAGATGGAGCTCCCACCTGCACAACGCAGTTAACCTCGGGCGCCTGGGACCCATTGAGGATCGGACCGGACGATCCGGCAAGTAACTCAGGCCGGCGCCGGCCGCCTGGGCGCCTTCTTTTCGATGCACCCGACTCCGCCCGGGAGCAGCTTGAACGGGTTGCATCGCCCCTCGGGGTTGAAGACCTGCCGGATCGCGACCATCGCCGCCAGGTCCTCGGGCGAGAACAACTTCGGCATGAACTCCATCTTCTCGACGCCGATCCCATGCTCGCCGGTCACACTCCCGCCGACGTTAATGCACTCGTCAAGAATCTCGTGGCTCGCCTCAAAAACCCGCTTCACCTGCTCGGGATCGCGCTCGTCAAAGAGGAGAATCGGGTGGATATTGCCGTCGCCGGCGTGGAAGACGTTCGCGATCCGGAGCCCGTGCCGCTGGCCGACCTCGGTGATGAACCGCAAGATGTGCGGCAGCTTCGTCCGCGGGACGACGCCGTCCTGGGTGCAGTAGGTCGGGCTTAGCCGCCCGATCGCGCCGAAGGCCGACTTGCGGCTCTTCCAGATCG
>DAIDJI010000628.1 GCA_027451455.1 Planctomycetales bacterium
GAGATCCAGGTGAATCGTCCGTGCGGGATCGAGTCGAAGTCGGCGGCGAGGATCCGGCGGGCGAGGAAGCCTCGGAAGGCCAGTTCCTCGGCGATCGGAACGGTAAGGGCCGACCCGATCGCCCGCGCCGCCAGCCAGGCGGCGGCGCCGGCGGGGCCGAGGGCGTCGAACACGGTCGACCGGATCGGAGTGGTGCCGATCGCGGCGGGCCACCGGGCCATCCAGAGCAGGAAAACCAATCCGCCGATCGCCGGCGCGGCCCACGAGACCGACCACCGGATCGCCGCATACTCGCGCCGGTAGGCCCAGAGCGGAACGGCGACCGCCACGAGACGGATCGGATACCAGAGGTCCACCCCTCCGGCGGAGAAGGCGGCGCCGATCATCGAGGCGGCGACGATCGCGAGCATCGGGGCCAGATAGACCGCCTCGGACGACGGGCCGGCGAGGGCCCTGGCCGTGGACCCTCGGACAGACCCATCACCCTCGCGGCGGAAGTATCGGACGTGGCGTGCCGTCGCCAGCAGCCCCAGCGCCACGGCGTTGAACGCCAGCCATCCGGCCTGCGAGTGGAATCCGTCACGGGCGACCTCGGGCGAGCCGAACGTGCCGAGCAGGATGAGCAAGGTGATCCGCAGAACGTTCGCGCTCCAGATGGCCACCGTACCGATCGGCAGCAAGAGCCAGGCGCGAGGAAAGCTCAGCCGGCGGCGGTCGAGCCAGAGATAGGCCGCCAGGAAGGCCAGAACCAGGCCGATCCCCTCATATCCGGAGCATTCCGGCGCGATCGTCACCGAGAAGGTCTCGGTCCCGATCAGGGCTTCGGAGGGGACGTACTGAATCGGTAGCCCGGTCGCGGCGAGCAGAAGATGGACCATCTCGAACGTCCATCGCCCCATCGGCCGCCAGAGCTCGCGCGCCATCAGTCCGGCGGCGGTCGCTGAGGCACCTACGGCCAGGGCGATCGCCGCCGTCCTCGCCCCCAGCCGGATCGAGGCGCCCCACGACCCGGGAGGGATCATCGCGGCGGCCAGCGTCGCCGCCACCAGGAGGCCCAAAAGCGCCCAGGCGACGACCCAGGTCATCCCGGAGGCCGCTCCATTCTCCAGCGTTGAGGTCATCCGCCAGAAGATCGCGAACGTCCCAACGTGGAGCGCCAGCATCGGCCAGGCCACAAAACCGCCCAGGCCCGCCTCGCGCGTCGGACCTACACCCAACCCACGGCGACCGAAAAAAAACGCAGCCGCTGCCCCGGTCATCGCCACCACAATTCCCAGGCTCGAATGCCCCAGGAGCCACGCCGCCCAGGCCGTGCTCCGACCCTCCCCGCCCGATCCGGCCAGAATCGTCTCCCCGATCGTCCGGGCGTCGAACCGAAACGACAGGGCCATCGCCTCGGCCAGCAGCAGAATCGCCGATAGGGCAGGCCGTGCCAGAACACGCGGCGAGCCCATCAACCCAGGCCTCTCGATCACTTCGGTGCTCATCGCGTCGTTCAAACCACCCCCTGGAAGAGACGACGCGACGTCCGGAGCCAGGAAGCTCCGGACGTCGCCCCGGAAATCAAGCCTTGCGGCCCTTGCCCGTCAGCCAGAGCGCCCCGCCAACCAGCAGCGTCAGCGCGCTGCCCATCGAGCCCGGATCGATCTCAGGGGTCAGCACCGGCGGCGTGGCACTCGCCGTCGCCGAGATCCCCGCCACGATCAGAGCCAGGCCCAGCACGCGAGCCATTCCACCAAAAGCCTTCTTCATCGTGATTCTCTCCAAGTCAGATGAAAAATCCGTTCTTTAATTTCAAACGACCAAAGCCAGATCACACCGCAATGAGCGCGCAGTCGGGACGGCTCCGTACCGCTTGAAGCAGGACGAGAAAGTCCATAACTCTTCTTTCCGCCTCTGGTTCACCGTAAAACCCGCCGCCTCGTTGCGGCCGGCCCGTAGGCTCACCCTCATGGTCGTCGGATCATCCCGGGACCATCTCCATGTCCATTTCCCGGCCTTGCATCTCATTGTCAGCGGGATCAGTAACTCACAGTGCTTTGGATGAAGTCATTAGATCGAGCGATCGCCCTTCTCGCAACCACCAAGCCCCGCACAATAGGATTTTTCACACGAGCCACACCGAATAATTCTCGATCCCGCCAGATCCAACGATCTTCCGAACAAAATCGGCCATGATCGTGGGGATCTGCGGCGACACCCCTTTTAAATAAGTAACGCCAACTCCCCGTGGTGTTGCCATCGATCAACATGCCCGCGGCCACAAAAACCCTCATCGAAGGCCATCCGAATCTTCGGATCTTCGTGTCGTCTTTCGACGGTGGACGGCCGAGGCTGAAACGCGGTGGGTGTTCGGGTAAACTTTTGGGAGTGAAGGGGCGCCGACGGATCGCGGCGCGGTGGGAACGAATCGGGGGCACGACGATCAAAAAGGCGGGCCGACGATGTTGCAGGGAATCCATCGATACACCCCCCGGCAGTTTCGCAGGGCGATCGAGGCTGGGGTCTTTGGGGAGGATCGCGTCGAGCTTCTGGGTGGGGTGGCTTTCGTCATGTCGGAGAATCCGCCGCATATTGTCGCGACATCCTGCCTGCTGGACCAGTTGAGGGCGGTGGCGCCCCCGCCGCGGTGGTTCGCGAACAAGGAGCACAGTCTGGCGGTCGGGGGCTGGCGCCCGGTCGCCGATGGGGTTGTTCTTCGAGGGCCCCGATCGAACTACAGCACCCGACTGGCACGCGCTGCCGATGTCGTCCTGCTGGCCGAGGTCTCGGACACGACCTATGCGCGCGATGTCGGGCCGAAGCTGCGGAAATATGCGACCCATCGAATCCCGGTCTACTGGATTGTTGACCTGAATCGTCGGATCGTCGAGGTGCATACTCAGCCTTATGGAAAGGGGAAGCTGGCCGGATACGCGCTTTGCCGGATCTACCGGGAGGGCGAGTCGATCCCGGTCGAGCTGGATGGCGAGGCGGCGGGGCAGGTCGCGGTGGTGGAGTTACTGCCGTAAGGGTTTGCGTTTGGGGTTCCGGGCTTTCCGGGGGCCGGCTATGATGTCGGCGCTTCGGTCGAGGAGCGAACGAAGAGTGACCCCCGCGAGGAAGGATCCCGTGAGCCCCGCCAGCACCACATCGGCATCTGCGCCCCCCGTCTCGATCGCGAATCGCCCAATGCCGCCCGTGCTCGGCCGGCTGCTGAGCGGGACGTTCTGGCTGGCGCTCCGGGTGCCGATGCAGGTCGTCTTCACGCTCCTGACGTCCCGGCTCGTCTTGCAGGCGATCGGCCCGATCGAAAACGGAGCCTATGCCTTCGCCTGGGGTTTCGGCTTCTTTCAGTTCCTCTTCGAGTTCGGCGCCAGCTCAGCGCTTCAGCGGCAAATCTCCGACGCCTGGACCCGCGGCGATCGCGAGGCCGTCGATCGGTCGATCGCCTGCGGAATGAACTTCTACGCGGCGACCGCCATCTTGCAGGCCCTGGCGCTGCTCGGCGTGGCTTACCTCTCGCTGCCGCACTCGGGACTCCTGCCCGAGTCGTATCCGCTGGTAATCCGGCTGCTCTGGCTCCAGGCGATCACGTCGCCCTGCTTCGGGCTCTCGATCGTGATCACCAGCGTCTTGCAGGCAGCGCGGCGGTACGACTTCGTCCCTCGGTTCGAGATCCTGATCGCGATCCTCCGGTTCGCGGTGCTCGTCGCCGGGCTCCACTTCGGCTGCGACGCGAACGGCCGGATGTCGACCAGCACCTTCTTCGGGGTCGTCGTCACCCAGACGACCGTGCAGGTCGCTCTCGGGATCGGCCCGGCGCTCTGGGTGATGACCCGCGAGCTCGGCTACACGCCCCACTTCCGCGGGGCCCAGTGGGCCGATTACCGAATCCTGATGCACTTC
>DAIDJI010000629.1 GCA_027451455.1 Planctomycetales bacterium
GGGCGAAATGGTCTACCTCCTCAACAAGGGAAAGGGAAAACTCGATGCGAGAGTTTTCCACCGCGACCCCCAGGCTACCGCGAAGCCCGGCCCATTCCCATGGGCCAGGGTCTCGACGGATGACATGCTGATCTCCGGCGAGACCATCTGGATGGACCAGGAGCGCGACAAGATCTACGCGAAGGGCCCCGGGTTCCTCAAGGAGTGGACCTCCCGGGACATGATGTCCGACAAAAGCCCCGACGAGAAAAATCTAGCGGCCCCCAACGGCGAGGGCCCCGCCGCCAAAAAGGCCGATCGCCCTCAAAAGCCCCGAACTCGCGCCGGCAAACCGGTCGGCGAGAAGGACCTGATCACGATTAACTGGACCAAGTCGATGGAGTTCACCGGCCAGTCGCAGGACCCAACCGGCCACCCCGCCGGACGTGCGGACTTCCTCGGAACCGTCGACGCCATCATGACCGACTCCCGGCTCTATTGCGATGAGCATATGATCGTCTTCACCGATAAACCGGTTCCGCTGACCGACATCGGAACGGTCACCGACGGCGGCGAGAAACCTCGGCCCGCCGAGGCGAACGAGGACGGCAGTCCTGAGGCACCGGCGCGGAAGAAGGTAGATATCGCCCAGATCTTCTGCTACGGCAAGCCGACCGCGATCAGCCGCAAAATTGACCCCGACCGGCCGATCGTCCTGGAGCAGCAGCGGATCGACGCCTGGATTGAGAAATCGCGAAGGCCCGAGGAACTCCTGATCTACGAACGACGAACCGGCCGCTTCAACGTACCGGGTCCCGGCATGGCGTTTCTGTTCAACCGGCAGGATGAAAAGGGTAGCGAGGGCGCTGAGGCGGCCGATGAAGGTCGAGGTTCTGGCGCGGGGCGTTCTGTCCTGCCGACCTCGAATCGCACCGCGAACCGGACGAAGGATGCCTCCCGGAAATCGGAAAAGGGATCCTCCACGAAGGAGCGCAAGGTCCCGCCGCTGGTCCTGATGCAGATCAAATTCCGGCACGAGATGATCGGGCGGTTTGGCACGGGTCAGGCTGACGACAAGCTCAAGGAGCGATGGTCGGAGTTCTTCGGCAACATTGAGTTCCTCCGAACCGAGGTTCCCGACAAGGCGCTGAGCCTCTCGGGAAGGAACTGGCGGCAGGAGGTCATCAGCCCCGACGAGCGGCTCTCAGAAGACGGATTTTACCTGACGAGCCAGTCGCTCCGGGTGATCCAGGAGCCGCCGCCGCCCGGATCGCCCGAGAACGCCCAGCCGAGGAACTTTGCCAAGGCGTTTGACCACGTTCACGTCAACCGGGGCGAGGCGTTCGCGATTGAGTCGGACGTGGTCACGTTCGACTCGCTCTACCAGCTCTTGCTGGCCCACGGCGAGAACGGCCGGGGCGTCACGCTCGCCCAGCAGGGCGGACCGGGACAGCCGCCGTCGATCAGCACCGCAAGGGCTGTCCAGTACAACGTCCAGACCCACGCCTGGAGCCAGGTCGACGGGTCGAGCATTCAGTGGTTTGACCAACGAACCGGTGTCCGACCTGGACCCGCCCTCAGGCCCGATCCGACTGCGCCACCGAAGCCAAGGATCAAGACGCCGTTCAAGGTCCCGAACACCAACATGGAGCGTCGAGGATTCACCGGCTTCTGATCAGGCCGATCGCGGATGACCGTTTGATCAACGGACGGGGCCGCCTCGCGAGATCGAGGCGGCCCCGTTGGCGTCTGGTCTCTTCTCTCATCTTTCCCTGCTCTCGAGAATTCTGGAAAGCGAAGAACGCTGGCGAGGAGAGCCGATCGAACACCCAGGTGCGCCAACACCGGGAGCAAAGGCGGATGAACATCGCCATCGGTTACCCCTCGGCCTCAGGGGAATCTCGCTCGACATCCGCCCGGACACGCTGCGGTCTCCTTGAGACAGTCTCGAAGAATCCGAGAACAATCGGCGACATCCGCCACTCGGACGTCTAACCTGGGTACGAGCCGATCGGCCGACTTCCTGGTCGGTCCCGAATTTCGTCGGGGCCTTCCGGTCGCGATTCGTCGCCGCTAGAATGACGAACGTCCGAGTCTTGATGGTACTCTACTGGGATGCATTCATGTCGCAGCACGCGGACGCGACGGGCCGGGATCGGCTGAGCGAGAACGATGTTGAGGCGATCGACCAACTGCGCGACGCCTACGGCCGGCTCAAGAACGAGCTGGGCCGGGTAATCGTCGGTCAGCAGGACGTGATCGAGCGGCTGGCGATCTGCCTGTTCGCCCGGGGGCATGCGCTGTTGATGGGCGTCCCGGGCCTCGCCAAGACGCTGATGGTCAACAAGCTCGCCGAGACGATGTCGCTGAAGTTCAGCCGCATCCAGTTCACGCCCGACCTGATGCCGATGGACATCACCGGCACCGATATCTTGCAGGATTCGCCCGACGGCCGCCGCGAATTCGAGTTCGTCCACGGGCCGATTTTTGCCAACATCGTCCTCTCCGACGAGATCAACCGCGCCCCGCCGAAGACCCAGGCCGCCCTCCTTGAGGCCATGCAGGAACATAACGTCACGGTGATGGGGAAGGTCTTCCACCTCGAACCTCCGTTCCTGGTGCTCGCCACCCAGAACCCGGTCGAGCAGGAGGGAACCTATCCGCTCCCCGAGGCGCAGCTCGACCGCTTCATGTTCCTCATCGAGCTGGATTACCCGACCGAGGCCGAGGAGATCCAGATCGCCCGGACGACCACCGGCGAGGCCCTGCCGAGCCTCGCACACCTGATGGCGCCCGAGGAGATCCTCCGCCATCAGTCGCTGGTGCGCAGGGTCCCCGTGCCGGACCACATCTACTCCTATGCGGCCCGCCTCGTCCGCAAGACGCGACCGCAGGGCTCGACCGCGCCGGCCTGGCTCAAGCCGCTGGTCTCGTGGGGCGCCGGCCCGCGCGCCGTCCAGTACTTGATCCTGGGCGCCAAGGCCCGGGCCGCCCTCCACGGCAGCTACATGGCCCGGCTTGAAGACATCCAGCAGGCCGCCGCCCCGGTTTTGACCCACCGGATCATCACCACCTTCGCCGCCCAGGCCGAAGGGATCGACGCCAAGAAGATCGTCCGACGGCTGGTCGAGGAGACGGACGCGGACCATTGATCCTGTTCTGTCGAACGGTCCTCGCCCATCGGGGAGGCGTCCGCCGTCCCCCGGTGGGCGGTGTCCACCCTACCGACATCGCGAGCCCCCATGTTCCCCGATCGTCCCTCACGCAGCTTCCTGGATATGGGTGTTCTCTCGCGGCTGGCGGGCTTCCCGCTGTTCGCGCGGAGGCCGATGCTCGGCTCGGTCTCGGGTCGGCATCCCAGCCCGCACCGCGGGTCGAGCGTCGAGTTCGCCGAGTACCGGAAATATGTGCCAGGGGACGACCTCCGCCGGCTCGACTGGCGCGCCTATGGCCGGTCGGATCGATTCTTCGTCAAGGAGTTCGAGGCCGATACGAACCTGAGATGTTGTCTCGTCCTCGATACGAGCGGCTCAATGGATTTCGGCTCGACCGGCGTCTCGAAGCTCGAATACGCGCGTCGGATCGGCGGGACGATCGGTCAACTGGCGCTCCAGCAAGGAGACGCCGTCGGCCTCACCTGCCTCGCTGACGGGATCGTCCGCAACATCCCGCCGCGCCGGAATCCCTCGCACCTCTCGGCCATTTTCGATGTCCTCGAACAGGCAAAACCGCACGGCCAGACCACGCTCCCGCCGGTGCTCCACGAACTCGCCGAGACGATCACTAATCCGTTCAGTGGCGGATGGTGGGGTGGTCAGAATGAACTCGCTGATATCTGTGGCGGTCTAACCGGCTCCACGTACGACAACTTGAACGGGTACAACTACGCCGTGCAGTACATCTACT
>DAIDJI010000630.1 GCA_027451455.1 Planctomycetales bacterium
AGACCATCAACGTCGCCTCGGCCAGTCCGTAGGCCGGGCAGCACGCCTCCCATTTCAGGCCGAGAGGGGCGAACGTGCGGTGGAACGCTTGCAGCACCTTCGGGTTGATCGGTTCGGCGCCGTTGCCGGCCGACCGGAGCGAGGACAGGTCGATTCGGTCGAGCTGATCGGGGCGGATTCGCCGGACGCAATGCTCGTAGGCGAAGTTTGGTGCCTGGGTGTGAGTCGCGCGGAGCCGGGTGATGGCTTCGAGCCACTGCGAGGGTCGCTTGAGGAACGCGAACGGCGACATCATATAGGCAGGCGTGCCGTTCGAGAGCGGGACCATCAGGCCCTCGATCAGGCCATAGTCGTGGAAGTACGGGAGCCAGGTGACGGTGACGCTTTCGGAGTCATACTCGCCGCAGCGGCGGAGATACTCACAATGGTGGATCACGTTCCGGTGGCTGATCATGACGCCCCTGGGCGTGGACGTCGATCCGGAGGTGTATTGCAGGTAGGCAAGGTCGTCGGGCTGGGCGGCCGACCCAGCCCAGACGTCCTCATCTTCCTCGTCGAGGTCGGCCAGGAAGAGGAACTCGACCGAATCGAGGCCAGGGATCTCGCCGGATCCGTCGAGGAGCCGGCGGATGGTGGGCCCGGCGATCGCGATCGAGGCGCCGGCGTCGGCGGCGATGGAGCGGAGTCGGGGGAGCGTATGCTTCAGCCGGCTGGCCTCGGGCGGCGGGGCCGGGATCGCGACGGCTCCGGCGTAGAGGCAGCCGAAGAATGCGGCGATCACGTCGAGCCCGGCGGGGAAGAGCAGGAGCACCCGCGCCCCCGGCTCAGCCGACCCCCGAAGCCGGCCGGCCAGCCGGCGGGCCAGGCGGTCGAGCTCGGCATACGTGATCGCCCGCCGGACCTGTCCGGCGTCGTCCAGCTCGGCGAACGCGAGCGCCTCGGGCCGATCGTCGGCCAGCCCGCGGAGCCGCTCCACCAGCGTCGTCGGCGTCGAGCTGGAGGTGCAGGCCAACCTCGGCTCGATCTCCAGGATCATCGGCGTGATCATGATGGACTCCTTCTGGATCATCGGGGGGCGAAGCGGATGGTGAGTCCCTCGGGCGGGCCGACCAGGGTGCCGTATCGGATGTCGGCGCCGCCCGATGCGCCAGGGGCGATCTGCCATCGCGAGACGACCAGGGCAAGAACGATTTGCATCGACATCGGCGCGAGCGTCGTGCCAAGGCAGCGCCGAGCCCCACCGCCGAACGGCAGGTACTCGTGGAGTCCGAACCGATGCTCCAGGAACCGCTCGGGGCGGAAGGTCATCGGCTCGGGGTAGAGTTCCGGGCGGCGGTGGACCAGGTAAGCACAGGGCGCCGCGGTCGCACCGGCGGGCAGTTTGTGGCCGGCGAATTCCCTCGCCTCGGTCAGCCGGCGACCCGAGGCCGTCGGCAAGACCGGGTGCATTCGCAGCAATTCCTGGCTGATCGCGGCGAGGTACGGGAGCCGGACGATTTCCGATGGGTCGGCGGTCCGGGCGTCGCCGAGGGACATCTCGACCTCGGCGCGGGCGGTGTTCTGCACTCCGGGTGCCGCGGCGACGTGAGCCAGCAGCCAGGTCAGGGCGAAGGCGATCGGGTCGACGGCGGTGATCGTCAGCGTGCGGACCTGGTCGATGATCTCGGCATCGGAGAGTGGCCGGCCATCGACGTCGTGGGCGGTGAGCAGGCGGTCGAGCAGGTCGAGGGTGCGATCGCTGCCGGACGCCGATCGTCGGAGGTTCAGCTCGTCGGTGATCCAGGCGACCAGCCGGGGTCGGAGCCGGTGCAGGCCGACCCACGGCTTCCACGCCCGGGTGTCGCGCCAGACCTCGGCACGGAACCACGCGACCATTCGGTCGGCGGCCTCTCGGCGGTCGCCAAAGATCAGTGCTGCGAGCATTCGGACGGCCATCTCGTGGAAGAGCGGCCTAGGAGCGATCGTCGCCTCCTGTCGATCTCCCAGCGCTGCGTCGAACATCTCGGCGGCGGTCCGGGCGATGGCGAGGGCATGGGCCTCCATCCCTTCGTGGCCGAGCGCCGAGGTCGCGGCGCACTTGATTCGGCGGTGTTCGCTGCCATCCTGAAGGAACAGGGCGTGATCCCCCATCGCGATCCGATAGCCCTCGTTGAACGGACGACACTCGTACGACGAGGCCGGTGTCCGGAAGATATCACGGATTCCCGCCGGATCGCCGAACATGACGGTCGGTCCGTTCGCTCCCAATTCGAGCGTGAAGACGTCGCCAAACCGGGCCGCACAGGCGTCGAGCAACTCCAGCGGTCGCTCGATCCAGAGCCGCGCCTGCTGGTCAGCCGGCAGGTCAGGCCCCGGCGGAAGCGTCAACGCCCCGACCGTCGATGCACTCTCGCCAAAGGTTGTCTCCATACCATCAACCTCAGCAAATGCACATGAAAAAGGAGTGCTCGAACGCTCCAGTCGCCCATTGCAGCGCGCAGCGGGAGACAGAATCGGCCAGCCCGGCCTGTGTTCGGGCCTCGAACAACGATCCGAGGCGATCGGCGTCGGTACGCGACTGCGCAAAGCACGAACGCGCACGCTCGACCCAAAGAGGATCGATCGCCACTCGGCGTTTGTCGGGCTTTGAGGGAAATCGACGCGGGGCATTGACCGCGATCTCTGCGGCTTCTGACCCCGGAATCACGTCATTCGCCTGGACTTGCGTGGACCCGGCGAACGCCGCGAGCAAGGGATATCTGGCCTGCTGCACAGAATCCCGGATGACCTTGATCTTCCAGATCGGTACCGACAGCTCATCGATTGCTGATCGGTCTCGACCGACATTATCAGCCCTCTGTCGGCTGGTCAATACATAGAGGATAGGATTTCAACAATATCAAGGGATAGCGATGACATTTTTCAACACGGCCTCGGCCAGAGTAGGAATTCGGTGGTTGCCGAATTAAGCTGTGTCAGCGGAAGAGTCGAGGGACGTGGGGACGCCCCCGCCTGCGAGACCTCGCTCGTGGGGTATTCTGTCAACACGCGACTCATGGAAGTGATGTCATGATATGGGCTCGATGCGAAAAAATCGGGATTCGGAAATCGCGCGCGTCGGATCGACGGTTTCCGGCTATTTCGACGGCAACCTCATCTCTTCGCAGACGGAGTCGGGGGCATTGACGTCCATCAGCTTTATGTTGCAAAATTTTACGGGGAGTGACCCGATCCAGGCGACTTACACGAACTTCTCGGTCTCAACCTCGGCGGTGCCGGAGCCGACGGGCCTGGTCCTGCTGGGGCTTGGTGTTGGCGGTCTGGCGGGCCTCGGATGGCGACGGCGACTCCGGGCAGGCTCCTGACAGGGAAGGAAGGGCGGGGCCGGCCGGTCTGTTTGCTCGGAATGCGATCGCCGGCTCTCGCTCAAAGCGCTGGACGGGCCCTCGCTGTGAGCCAGGTGGGTACTCGAAGCCGAGACCGGGCCGCGGGCTTGCCAGGAATCGTTTTCGACAATGGGAGGTCGAACCGCCGTGCAAATCCATTACCTTGAAATTGTGACCAGGGAGGTCGACGCGGTCTGCGCCGCTTATTCCGCGGCGAATGGAGTGGAATTTGGTCCGCCGGACGCGCGGCTGGGCCAGGCTCGGACGGCCGAGCTTGAAGGTGGCGGGCTGGTGGGAGTTCGGGCCCCGTTGCATGAGGCCGAGGAGCCGGTGACTCGACCTTACTGGCTTGTGGACGACATTGAGGCGGCCCTCGCCGCGGCGGTGGAACGGGGCGGTGTGGTTGGTCATCCGGCGATGGAGATTCCCGGATACGGCACGTTCGCCATCTACTTCCACGGCGGGATTCAAAACGGACTCTGGCAGCTCTCGACAGGGGACCATCGAGACGAGCCGGGTT
>DAIDJI010000631.1 GCA_027451455.1 Planctomycetales bacterium
GGAGGAACCAGGGCAGCCCCCACCAGGCCAGGCTGCTACGAACTCGCGACCTCGACCTCTGTCGGCTCGCCCGCAGCGCCAGCAGGCCGGATCGGTCGGTCCCATCGACCAGATCGATCCCCTTCATGTCGACCAGATAATGCTGCGCTTCCGAATACGTATCCAGCCGCGCCAGGTACTCCGAAAGCTGTGGCGGACCGCCTTCCTCGAAGGCCCGCCGCGCGTCGTCCACAAAAAGCGAATGGACCCGAGTCGCCGACTCCCTCGGCTCCAGCCGGGCCAGAAGCAGGAACGAGGTCGTGACGATCCCAGCCCACGACAGCACGATCGTCGCTGTGAACCACAGAAAAATCTTGGCAAAAAGCGATCGTACCCGGATCCTCATCGCGGCATTTCCTGAGGGGCCTCAACCTCGGCGCAGAACAGGTAGCCGATCCCCCGGATCGTCCGAATCAGCGGGCCAAGCTCTCCAAGCTTCTTGCGAAGATGACTGACATGAACGTCCAGCGATCGGTCCTGCGCCGAGGCAGGACGCCGGTAGATTGCCGACGACATCTCATTGCGCGAAACAATCCGCCCGGCCGAGCGTACGAGTATCTCCAGAATATCGAACTCGGTCGTCGTGATCTCGACCGGCTGGCCCTCGCAATGAACCTCGCGGGTGCCGGGGACCAGCCGGACCCCGTTGACCTCCAGCACCTCCGAAACGGGCGTCACGCCTCGGCCCGACCGCCGGAGCACCGCCCGCATCCGGGCGACCAGCTCCTCAGGCTCGAACGGCTTGGGAAGATAATCGTCGGCGCCGGAGTCAAGTCCCGCAACACGGTCCTCACGCGCCGTCCGGGCCGTCAGCATGATGATCGGAATGGTGCTCCGACGCCGAACCTGCCGGAGAACCTCGAAACCCTCCAGCCCCGGCAGCATCACGTCGAGCAGGATCAGATCGTGCTCGTCGGAGAGCGCTCGGGCCAGGCCCCTGCGCCCGTCGTGAATCACCTCGACAGCAATCCCTCGCGTCGCGAAGAATTCGCACATCAACTCGCCCAGCTCCTGGTCGTCGTCAACCAGAAGGACCGAGATTTCTGGATCCGCCGGCACTGTCCTGATTTCGATACTCATCGCGTTGCCATCTCATGCCGAAAGGGAACCGAAACTCACCTTGAGTATAGGCGGCAAGGAAACAGGCGCAGGCCCGGCCGGACTCCGCCGACCAGGCCGCGCCTCGCCCCAGAGGACGAACCTCGTCAGGCCGTGGTCGTCGTGCTGGTCGATGTCGATGTGGAGGTTGTTGAACCGGAGGTCGGAGCAACCGGCGTCGCGGGAATCATCGGAACGCTCGCGACCGCGACAAGATTCGGGCCGTTCGATGAGCCTGTGAGGTCCACGGGAATCATCGGACCGCCAACTCCCCCACCTCCGCCCATCATCGAACCTCCGAAACCACCACCCCTCATCATCATCGGACCACCGATCCCGCCACCGCCGGTCGTCATCATCGGACCACCGATCCCGCCACCGCCGCCCATCGTTCCGCCCCCGAAGCCGGTGTCGGCACCTCCACGGAAACCATCGCCGCCGAAACCACCACGGCCGACACCCATCCCGGGAACGCCGACCAGGTAAGGCTGGACCGATTGCATCGTCGCCTGAACTCCCGCGATGCTATTGGGCGAGGCGCTCGTACCTGTCGAGCCCCCACCGGTCCCCGACGGTTGCGCCGCCTGAATCGCGACACCAAGGGCCGCCTGGTCCGCCTGGATCTGCGTTACCTGACTCGACGTCAGGCCCTCGCTCGTCAGAACCGCCCCGGTATCCGCCTGCACGGTCGACAACGCCGATGAGCCCGTGAGCGTCCCCCTGGCAATCGCTGTTAGGTCATCCTGCACCTTCCCAATCGCGGCGTAACTCGGCTGAGCCCCAACCGGGACGGCATTCTTCAGGTCGGTCTGGAGGGTCTGAAAGGCCGTCTGCACGGCCGAAATCGTCGGGGGCGTCGTGGTCGAGGGAGTCGAGGGCGACGTTGGCGGCATCGTGGTCGTCGATCCCATCGGCGGCGAGTTCATCCAGGGCAAACTCGTCGGGGTCGCGATGGACGTTGGCGTGACCGACATCGGCGTCGAGCCAGTGGCGCCGGTCGTGGTCGACGAGCCGGTCTGAATGGCCGTCGCAACGTTCTGGATGTCCGACTGAATCTGCGCCACCTGGGTCGTCGACAGTCCCATGCTCGTGAGAATGCCCGCCTCGTCCGTCTGGATCGCGGTCGTGGCCGCCGTCCCGGTGAGCGTTCCCTTCCGGATCGAGACCAGGTCGTTCTCCAACTGGCCGATCGAGGCGTGCGTCGGCGCAGCGCCCACCGCCACAGCGCTATTGAAGTCCGTCTTCAGCGTCTGGAAGGCCGACTGGACCGGCGACGAGCCCAGCGCGGCCCGCGTCGGCAGGGTCGTGGAACCGCTCGTCGCCTGAAGCAACGGCGCCGTCAACAGATATAGTGGGTCGCGAATACCGCCTCCCAGTCCGAGCGCCCCACCACCGAACATCGCTCGCGGACGACCGCCGCCAAACGACCCAAGTTCGGCCCGCATCCCGAACGGTCCCCGACCCGATCCGAACACCCCCAGGCCGCCGAAGCCCGCGCCAAAGCCCCGCGTCAGAAGCTGGCGCCCCTCCAGCGCCTCGCAACCCACAGCGGCTTTCGGCCCACGACGTCCCCGATTCTTCTCCGAATGACCTTTCATCAATCCGTCCTCCCTGACAGACCATCCATCTCCCGACCTGCCCATCCTGGGACAGGCCGACTTCCCCAAACGTGGCCGAACGAGGTTCTTCCCTCAAAACCTCGCCGACCGGTCGGTCGTTCCTCCGACATCCTGGGAAACGGATTTCCCACTCCCGCAACGCCACCGCGGACGGCCGTTTCACAAACCTTTGCGCAATGCGGGACGGGGATACCCAGTCGGCAGCGTGGATCAATAAACCTCGGCCGAGACGACCTCACCGCCCGCGACGGTCCCAAGCGCCCGCCAGACCAGACCGTCGATGGTGCTCCTGACGAACCGGACGCTCCCATCGCCCAGCAGAGCATTGACGCCACCGGGGTGGTAGCTGCGCGCGTTGATCGCCGCGAACGTCGGCCCGCCGTTCTCCTCGTTCTTCCCGTTCAGGTCGAGATCCATCCCCGGATAGAATGACCGGCCAATGATCGCCTTGTTAGGCGGCCAGGCCGTCGTGAACCCCGCCGCGTGAACGTGCCCGTCGGCCCACTCGGTGTGGAATTCGTACTGATTCTCGGTAACGCAGGTCCCGTTATCGTATTCAGGCGCAACCTGGAACGGGTCGGCGTATGGACTCGGGATGCGACTGGGGTTGTTGACCGACGGCAGGGTCGTGAACCGGCAGTTCGACGACGTCTGGTAGGTCTTCACTTCGGCGACAAACAGCGTTGGGCTCAATCCATCGGTGATCGAGGCCAGCCGAAGGCTCCGATTCGGTCCGAATGCCTGGCGATTCTCCGGCCCGTTGAATCCACCCCAGACGAACCAATCGCCGCCGCACATCCCATAGTTGATCACACCAGATATCCCATAGTTGTGCGTGGAAACCTGGGGTCGGATTTCGCTCGGACAGATGAGCACGGCCAGGCTCAGGGAAACAACCGTGGAATTGATCGGGTCCTCCTTGAAGACGCTGAAGTTCGCCGCGTTGAACAGCGGGTTGCCTTCCATGTACGGCAAGAGACGCGACTGAGCACTCCAGCCGGTATCGTAAGCGACGGCGTTGCCGGTACCCCGCAGCGACAGCGTCATCGGCAACGCACCCACGGCCGTCTCGTAGTTGTGCAGGGCCAGGCCGAGCTGCTTCAAGTTGTTCGTGCAATGGAC
>DAIDJI010000632.1 GCA_027451455.1 Planctomycetales bacterium
GAACTTTTTCGTCGGATTGCCGTAGCTGTCGCGCATCCAGAAACCGGCGTGCTGGGCAATCTTCAACTTGCCGTTGGGATCGGTCGGCAGACAGTGGCGGCCGGTCCTGTCGTGCGTGCCCGAGCCCTTCACGGTGGCGTCGTTCTGCGCGACGTGGAAGTCGATGGTCCAGGGCCGGAGCGCGGCGGTCAGCTTCTCCAGGGCCGAGTCGAGGGTCGCCTGGTCGTCCCAGTCGAAGTCGGGCGGGAGGATGCGGTCCTCGGGGGCGTTTTCGCCGAGGGTGTAAAGCAGCGTGTGCGCCATGTCGGCCTGGAAGCCGACCGTTTCGGGCTCGCCGACCCGTTCGAGCAGGTCGACCATCGCCCGCCACGAGTGCATCCCGCCCCAGCAGATCTCGCCCTCGGCGGCAAGCCGTTCGCCGTGGTCGCGGGCGATCTTCGCGGCCTGCTTGATCGTCTCGGCAATCTTCGCCTGGTTGCCCTGAGGGTCCTTCGCCCAGTCGGCCGGCGAGCTGGCGGTATCGATCCGGACCACGCCATAAGGCCGGACGCCGAACTCGCGGAGCTTGCTCGCGATCCGGCAGGCCTTCCGGATCGCGTTCAGGTAGTTGGCCCGCTGGGTCTCGTCACCCATCGCCGATCCGTCGAACCAGACCGGCGCCACGACCGAACCGACCACGAAACCCTTGCCCGCGATCCTGTCGGCGGTCGCTTTCAGGTCGCTATCGGAGATATCGATGTTGATGTGCGGGTCGTAGAGGAAGAGGTCGACGCCCTCGAACTTGATCCCGTCGACCTCGGCGGCGGCGGTGAGGTCGAGCATGGTGTCGAGGTCGATGGTCGGCTCGGCGCCGGGGCTCCCCTTGCCGACCAGGCCGGGCCACATCGCGTTGTGCAGCTTCGGGAACGTGTTGGGATGGCTCTTGCTCATCGTGGCTACCTGGTGGTTTGGAGTTGGATCACTCGGTCAGGCGGTCTTCTGGGGGGCTGTCAGGTTGTGGCGGACGATCTGCTCGACGCGTCGCACTTGCGGAATGAACTTGAAAACATGATGACTCAAATAGAAATCAGGAGACTCCTGCGCTAACGCGAATTCGAGGCTACCCGAGCCGTCCAGCCGCTCCACGCGGGTCACGTCGCGGATCTGCCCGCGAGGCAACGAGTGGACCCGGATCCCGTCTTCCCCTGGCTCGGGAATCCATGAGATCGCCCGGCGATCCGTGATGGCGTAACACGCGTTCGCCTGACGCAGCCACGCGGATCGTTTCGAGATCCAACCGGCAATGACGCCCGCGAGGATGGGCAAGCTGACGATATCCATCATGACGCCCAATGGCGTCGGATTGTCTCTCTCGAACCACCGGGAGCGGCTCTGGGCGATGGCAATCATGACGGTGCCGATCATGAACAGGAATAGTGCGATCGCCGTCCAGACGAAATACGCCGCCATTGGCGGAGGAGGCGGTGAGGACCGCGCCGCCCAGATCAACCGCTCGCCCGGTTCCAGTTCGGCCTTGACCCGGGCGCGAAGGTCCTCCGCCATGCCATCGCCGAGGTCGTCGGCGACGGGCGGGAAGAGCTCGCCCCCTGTGTCGGGCACTCCGACGCTCATCGGCCGCCTCCGCGAGTCCCCGGGCTGATGACCTTGCGGACCCATCGATCGAGTTGCTTCTCCCAGTCCGACGACCCCAACTCATCGGCCAGGCGAAGCTGCTCGATGACCTCCGCCGGGGCGAGCATCGGGAACACCAGGCTCCGGTCCTGCCGGGCGTAGGACCCGTTGCGCCTTCGAACCCAGAACGAGCAGGTCTCGTTGGCCGGGTCCACGCGCCAGACTTCGGGGACTTTCAGCCGGCCCCAGATGATGACCGCATCGTCGGCGGAATGGCTGACCTCGACCTCGATCACCAGGTCGGGAGGCGGCTGATTGTCGAGGTCGATATCCTTTGACCCCTTCATGATTTCCGCGTTCTCGCCGAAATAGAAGGTCTCATCGCCCTCGACCCCGCCACGCTTCTTCTTCCTCCTATAGGTCGCGGAGCCGGCGTCCTCCCATTTCATCCCGAGCCCTCTCGCCATCGCGACGACGAACGTGTGGAGTCGCCGGGAAGACCAGCCGTGCTTCCTGGACTCGGTCAGGAGCGTCAGTCTCCCGTCGCAATAGACGATGTGAATGCCGGGACGCCCCACGACCGCGTCATTAATCGCGACATACTCGTCCCACGAGAGGCCCGGGATCACGATCCGCTGGTCGCCGAGCGCATCAACGAGCAAGGGAGGAGTCGCCGCCTCGGGCGCGGCGACCTTCCGAGCTTCTCGGTGGTGTGTCGAGGTCGATGGCGTCGTCCTGGACGTCGAGGGCGCGGGCATCAGATCAACCCTTCGGGGCCTTCCGGTGGTCGCCCACCTGCGGCAGGTCGGGATGAGCATCCGGGCCGAAGTAGCGGAGGCTAACAAACGGCTCGCTGCCGGTGTTGTGGAACGTGACCCCCTCGCCGGCCCGCTTCGCCGTGACGAAGACCTCGTCCTGCGTGACCTCGCCGAACCGGATGAAGTTCGGGCTGTCGACCGCCAGCTTGCCGATCGTCCCGCTCCCCTGCACGACGATCAGACCGTAAGCGCCCGGGTCCTTCAGCGTCGCCGAGCGGCCCGGCTGGATCGTCAGCTCGCAGGCGCTGAAGAGCTGCTTGCCGTCGACCCGGCCGTAGACGACCCACTTGTCGACGTAGCCTTCACCAGCGCTCCCGCGTCGGACGATCGGCTCCAGGTAGTTGTGGGCCTTGAACTCGGGATCGACGTTCTTCTCCCAGTCGAGTTGCTCGACAAGGTAGTCGAGGTCGTGGTGGTATTGCTCGGGGACGTCCTTGACCAGGAGTTCCCAGGGGACGCGGCGGCCCTCGACCATCGACTGGTACATCCCGAAGACGTCCGAGCCCCACTGCGGCTCGTAGGTCACCAGCGAACCGGGCGCGTGCAGGACGTCGGGCGGGACCAGCCAGCCGGTCCCGGGCTTGAGGCGATAGGCCTTCGAGAGGTCCAGAATTCCGTTATCGCCCTGGTTCCAGCGCTCGAGGCAGCCGCGCAGCTCGTCCTTCGACGTGCCGGGCTCCAGGCCGAAGAAGGTGTACGGGAAGTTGTTGCCGGTCCAGTTAAGCTGGGGCGGGAAATAATAGCTCTCGGGCTTCCCCTCGCGGCCGAGCTTTTGAGCCTGCTCCTGGCTCTGATGCATGTGGTGGGGGATCGGGCCGAGGTTATCGAAAAACTTGCTGTAGACCGGCCAGCGCTTGTAGGTCTCCCAGAGCTTCTGGCCGATCATCTCGGGGCCGTGGTCGGCGATTGCGTCGGCGAGGGTGAATCGGCCGCTGTCGTGAACGACGTAGCTGAGTCCCTCGTCCGGGGGCGCGCCCTCGTTGGCGGCCGGCGTTGTGGAGGCAAACCACCGCTCGTCGATGCCGCCCCGGTGCGTGCCGAGCGCGTAAAGATCCTCGCGCGAT
The DNA here is from genome assembly GCA_027451455.1 of Planctomycetales bacterium. Taxonomy (GTDB): domain Bacteria; phylum Planctomycetota; class Planctomycetia; order Isosphaerales; family Isosphaeraceae; genus JAKAUH01. Next base: position 3,494 of record DAIDJI010000632.1, read on the forward strand.
AGCTTGAGCCGACCGCCCGGCATCAGGAACGATCGGGGCACCCAGGTTGGTGCCAGCCTCAGGATACCCTCACCGCCATCGAGCGCCGCGCGAGCTTGCGCGGCCGTGTTCTTCTCGGCCATCCTCGATTACCTTTCGATCTGGGACGTCCCTCGGTCGCACGACGAACCGGGCCGCACTCGGCCCTCATTTTGCCCGCCGGCCGACGCTCGCGAAAGCCCCCGTCGCCCCCGCGAGCCCGTTTCCTTCGGTCAGGGGGCATCGCGGAAGAATTCGATCACCGATTGCAGGATCTGATCGAGCGTCCGCGTCGGGCGATAGCCGATCAGGCCGCCGACCTTGGCGAGGTCGGGCACCCGGCGCGGCATGTCC
>DAIDJI010000633.1 GCA_027451455.1 Planctomycetales bacterium
GGAGCCTCAATGGCGGGGCACTGCCCCGCCGGTGCAGACTCGGCGATTGCCTGATCATCGGCAGGCATTAGTTCGACCCTCCTCGGCGATAGGACCATACCGTCAACACGATGACCATCCGGTCCTCGGTCGAGAGCCGGTAGATGACACCGAGTGGTGGCTCGAGAAGTATGCGACGGGCCGACGACCGTGATTCGCCGACGCCCTCCGGGTCGATCGCGAGGGCCGAATCGATGGCGTCCGCGGCCCGAGCGATCGCCGCTCTGTCCTCGGCATCGGTCCAGATCGTCGCTAACCGTCGTTCGGCTTCCGGTTTCCAGACGACGGTGAAGTTCATGAGCGATTCTCCAGGTCGCGGAGGATCTCGGCCAGTGTCCGTCCTCCCGGCTCCTTTTCGAATCGATCGAGCTCCTCATCCGTGAAAGGTACCTCAACGGGAGGAGTTGGTCCGGCCGCTGAGATACCCCTGTGCGGCGTGAAGTAGCCGACCAGTTCCCCGGACGGGTCGCGGATCTCCACCCGGCCGCCGGGGCGCCGGAGCTGTTCGAGAGTCTGGGGATCGAGGACCACGCTGGACATCGCCGTTCCTCCTGCAAAACCGAGGGATTGGGGTCGTCCACACCGTTGATGATATCCTACCCGGAAGAGCGCGAGCCGGGGGCGTCGTTACCACTTGTCGATGGCACCCGAGGGAACGGGCACATGCACCTCATAGTGTCCCGGCGGCGGCGAATCGGGGCCCTCGATGCGAGCGATGGCCACCACCTCATCGAACAGCGAGGGGCTCGACAGGTTGAGCAACCGCCGGTAGAGCGGCCTGGGCATCCTCGTGAAGTGGAAGTACCACTTGAGGATCTTCCGGAATTGCAGGCAGCCGAACCGTTCCCCTCGGCGCGAGACCAGGCCGTGGAAGTGCCGCTCCATCAGGTCGATCCGCTCCTCGTAAGAGGGATCCGGCCCCGGTTCGCCGGTGCGTGCCCAGTGGTCGAGCTGGCGGAAGAAGAACGGGTTGGCCAGCGCCCCCCGGCCGATCGAGATCGCCGCGCAGCCGGTCTCGGCGAACATCGAGGCCGCGTCGGCAATCGTCCGGATGTCGCCGTTGGCCACCACCGGAATCCGATCGACCGCCTCGACCACCGCCCGGATTCCTGCGCGATTCACCGAGCCCTTGAACCCCTGCGCGCGTGTCCGCCCGTGGACGATCACGCCGGCCACGCCGACCTGTTCGAAGGCCCGCGCCAGCTCGGGGGCCGAGAGCGTCTCGTCGTCCCAGCCGAGTCGCATCTTGACCGTCACCGGGACCTTCACCGCCCCGACCACGGCCGCGACGAGGTCGACGGCCCGGTCCACCTGGCACATCAGGGCCGATCCGCCACCCCCCTTGACGACCTTGCGGACGGGGCAGCCCATGTTGATGTCGACGGCCGGAACGCCCTTCGCCTCGACGCAGCGCGCGGCGCGCTCCATCTCGTCGATGACGGCCCCGTAGATCTGGATCGAGAGCGGGCGGTCTTCCTCGGTGGTCTCGGCGAGTTCCCGGGCGCGGGGCCGGCCCTCGATCAGCGACCGGGCGTTGACCAGGTCCGTGGTCGCCAGGCCGAGCCCGCCGCAGCCTCGGACCGCCAGGCGGAACGCCAGGCTCGTGTACCCGGCCAGCGGAGCCAGGAAGAACCGCGAGGGCAACGGCAATGGGCCCAGCGATATCGGGCGTCGTACAATGTCGGGGACGTCGGGGACGATCTTCCCGGGATTCTCTTGCAAGGCTGGCACCCCTTGGGTTCGGCGGATGGCGCATCGACTCAAACATTCTAGCCCCGGACCGCCCCGCGCAGGAACCCGGGTCGATCCCTCGGCGGTCGAAGAGGAATACCGGGTCCTGACCACCGACGAGGGCCGCCGCCTGCTCGACGAGGTCGCGGCCCTCGGGACGATCCATCCGGCCGGCCTCGATCGCCTTCGAAAGCTTGCCCCGCCCGCGACGGTCGCCGCGGCGCTCCGGCTCGTCGAGGCCCGGCGCAAGGGCGCGGCGAAGTTCGACCGCGCCGGCTCGATGTGGCTCGACCCGGTCGGCGTCGAGCAGGCGACCGCCGGTCCGGTGGCGCGGCACAAGGCCGCCCGCTTCGAGGGCTCGCCGGCCGTCGTGGACCTCTGCGCCGGGGTCGGCGGCGACGCGATCGCGCTTGCCGATCGGGCCCCTGTCATCGCGGTGGACCTCGACCCGGGGAACGGCCGGCGGCTCCGATGGAACGCGGGCGTCTACGGGGTCGCCGATCGGATCGTCTCCGTCCGGGCGCGGGCCGAGGATTTTGCCTTCCCCGAGGGCGTACGCGTCCACATCGATCCGGACCGTCGGGCCGACCCCGACCGACGCGCCCGGGCCCTTGAGGATTACGCCCCCGGCCCGGCGTTCTGGTCGTCGATGATGGAGTCTGTGCCCGGTGGTGCGATCAAGCTCTCGCCGGCCGCCGACTTCGCCCGCGTCGCCCCGATCGGCTCCGGCCGCGAGGTCGAGCTCGTCAGCCTGAACGGCGAGTGCAAGGAGGCGACCGTCTGGTTTGGCAATCTTGCCACCTGCCGGAGGCGCGCGACCGTCCTCCCCTCGGGCTCGACATGGACCGACGGTGACGGCGAGGCCCGTCTCGTGCCCATCGCCGCGCCAGTGGGGTGGATCTTCGACCCCGATCCCGCGATCCTCCGCGCGGGACTGCTCGACCGCTTCGCCGGGGCCCACGGTCTGGCACGGGCCGCCGATGGAATCGATTACCTGACCGCGCCGGAGAAGGTCGAATCGCCATTCCTCTCAGCATTCACAGTGATTGAGAGAACGTCTCTTGATCCCAGGCGGATGAAGGAGATGCTCCGGCGCCACGGGATCGGCCGGCTGGAGATCAAGGTTCGAGGGATCGACCTCGCGCCCGAGACCCTGCGTGCCCGGCTCGACCTGAAGGGCGAAGAATCGGCGACGCTGCTGATCGTCGGCCGATCATGCGCGGTGCTTGCCCATCGGACCGGATAACTCGGACAGGCTTCCCACTTGACCCCACCGGCTTGTTACAATGAGGTTGGATGTCCCCGCACCGCCCCAATCCTCCCACCACGGTGCCCGATGATGACGCATCGACCCACCTGCTCGCTTCCGGCGATCGTCGCCATCCTGGCTGCCTCGGCAACGGTGCCCGCCCTGGCCGACGACGCGAAGCTGCCGCCCTCGGCCTCGCGGCCGATCGACTTCGCCCGGGACGTCGAGCCGATCCTGGCGAAGAACTGCCAGCGATGCCACGGTCCGAAGAAGCAGAAGGGCGGCCTTGCGCTGCACGTTGCCGATCGGGCCATGGCCGGCGGCGACGGCGGCCCGGCGATCGTCGCGGGTCGATCGGCCGAGAGTCGCCTGATCCGCTACATCGCCGGGCTCGAAGACGAGCGGATGCCGCCCGAGGACTCCGGCGACCCGCTCTCGAGCGAGCAGATCGGCATCCTCCGCGGCTGGATCGACCAGGGAGCGAAATGGTCGGGCACGTCGGTGGCTTCCACGAAAACCGCCTCCGATCACTGGTCATTCCAGCCCCCGCGCCGGCCCGATCCGCCGAGCCTGAAGGATCGTTCCTGGGTTCGCAACCCCATCGACGCGTTTGTCCTGGCGCACCTCGAAGGCCAGGGGATGCGGCCCTCGCCCGAGGCCGACCGCGCCACCCTGATCCGTCGCCTCAGCCTCGACCTGATCGGCCTCCCGCCAACGCCCGAGGAGGTCGACGCCTTCCTCGCCGATCAACGCCCCGACGCGTATGATCGCCTGGTCGACCGCCTGCTCGCCAACCCACGCTTCGGCGAATGCTGGGGCCGGCACTGACTCGACCGCGCC
>DAIDJI010000634.1 GCA_027451455.1 Planctomycetales bacterium
AATCCAGGCGGCCTATCTCCGGGTCGGACCGATCCGACCCGCGGCCACCGCCTCGATGTGGCGATCCATGCGCGCGACCGACTCCCAGACGATCCCGTCGCGGCTAACCTGCAATCGTCCCTTCCACTTCGCACCGACGAAGAGACCCTCGTGATAGCAGACGGTGACCGGGGCATCGTGGTTGGGGCGTCGCTCCCATTTCACCCCGTCGGGTGAGAGGTACGTCGCCCCCTGTCCCACCGCGACGAACCGGTCGCCGGTCCAGACAATCGAATTCAGATGCTCGCCTTCCTCGCCCCGAATCGGTTCCAACCATTTTCGTCCATCGATGGTTCGCCAGCGGAGCCCATGCAGGCCCACTCCCACGAAGACCCCGCCGCCGTGGGCGATATCGATCAGTGTCTCCAGCGCCTTGACATCCGGCAGATCCTCCCAGTGTATCGCGTCGCGCGACCGAGCCCGACGCCCTCGGTCGCCAACCCCCACGTAGATACCATCCCCAAACGCGATCCTTCGGATCATGAACTTGCCGCCGATCGGGTGCGGACCCTCCCAGTTCGTCCCGTCCTCACTGATCAAAACATAGGGATTCGCCGCGCCGACGGAGCCAGGATCGCCGCCGAGGCCGAGGAATCGCCGACCGTCGAACTGGACCGCTCGTAAATACCCGCCGTATCCACCCTCGCGACGGGTCCGCGTCCAGTTCACACCGTCGACCGAGGAAGTCAGCACCTGGTCGCCTCCTCGCGTCCCGACCGCAACCGCCCGGCCATTGCCCACCGCCGCCGACCGCAAGACCTCCCCCTCCTGGCCGAACATCGCCGAACCCCACGAGCGGCCATCGCCCGAGAGCATCCGCAGCCCGTCGTAACCCACCGCCACGAAGACCGGTCGCGACATCACTCTCCCCCTCCACCCGATTCGCCAATCTCCCCCGAATCGTCGAATCCGTCATTCAGGCTTCAAACCAGAATCGAGTTGATGTTTGTGAATTGAGACGTGAAAAACTCTTCATTTTATGTTTCGCACAAGACGGATGCTGTCTCAAAGCAGATGGGTCAGGTGAGCCCTGGCAGGCGTCCCTGGAAGGCCTGGTCGGGAGAGGTCAGGCTCTCGCCGAAGCCTGGGCCGCCGGCCTCCATCCGCTCGAGCATCTCGACGAATAGGTTCGACATCGGGGTTTTCGCCGGGAAATCGATCTGTCGGCCGGTCCGGAGGGTGCCTCGGGCTTTTCCGACGAGGAGTGTCGGGTAGTCGATCGTACCGTGGCCGCCGTTGGACATGTACGAGGTGTAGAGGAGCATGGTGTTGTCGAGCAGGGTCGAGCCGCCCTCGTCGATCGCCTTCAGTTTGGCGACCATCTCGGCGAAGAGTTCGGTGTACCAGGCGTGGATCTGCCGGCAGGCCTCGCGAGCGATCGGGTCGGCGTTCTCGGGGCGGTCGGCGTTTCCCTGGTGCTCGAGCGTGTGGCAGTGGTACTCGTAGCCGACGGTGACCACGCCTGGAAAGAACGCGTCGTCGGCGCCGACGGCGAGGGTAACGACTCGCGTGGTGTCGGTCTGCAGGGCCAGGACGAGCAGATCGGCCATGAGTCGGATGTATTCGGCATGCTTCTCGGGGTCACGATGGATGAGGTCACGAAAGTGGTGGAAGTTGGGTTTCCCCATTTCGGGTGGAATCTTCAGATCGACGAGCCGCGACGGTCCTGGATCCTTGAGATCAGCGGCCTCGATACGAAGGCGAGCCTCCAGCCGATCGATTCGGGTCTCGCTGGTACGGAGGGCGTCGAGGTACTGGTCGAGTTTCTGGCGGTCGCTGGAATCCAGGCGGTTGCGGAGGGCTTTGGCCTCCTCACGCACGGCGTCGAGCACGCTTCGATTGTAGGGATCGGCCGGAGCGGAGGCGTGTCCGACCTCGGCGACGCTGCCCCTTGCTCGGCGTTTCCAGTTGGGGACGACGGGCCGACGGCCTCGAAACATTCGATCGAAGACCAGGCGAGGGTCGGCCTCGAACGGTGCCGGCTGATCGACCGACCGGAACGAGAACGGTGTCTCGTGGTTGGTCAGACCCATCTCGATGGAGGGAAGAAAGGTCTCGCGCCCCGCGACTCGCGCCGCCGCCTGGTCGACCGAGATTCCGGCGTAGGGCCGCCCGCCGATCTTGCCCACCCGGGCGGCACCGGTCAAATGCTTGTATCCGCAATTCTCATGACCGTTGAGATTCTCCGAGGCGCCCGTGTGCGAGAGTCCGGTGACGATCAACAGGTCGTCGCGTGCGAAATCGAGAGGGCGAAGGATGGAGGGAAGTTTGCCGAGTGGACCGCCCTTCGGCAACTTCCACGACTCCAGGACGGTCCCGCCGGTCACGGTGACGATGGCCATTCGCAGTGGAGGCCCGGCAATCCCGCCGGCCGCCCGCGCTGATGGAGGGATCCACGACTCCAGGAAAGGCAGCGCGACGGCAACGCCTGCACCCCGGAGCATCGACCGCCGCGTCATCTTATCCGAACCGTCCCCGAACCGATCGCGATCGCTCATTGGACGACCTCCCGACCCGTGGCCCGCCGGCAATTGAAAGGCACGCTCCGGACGACTTCCAGAACCATCGACGAATATCGATACTGCGAACGTGCCGACGTCTCCCGGATCTCGCGGATCGTCGGCTCATCCTCGTCGGCAAGCTTTCGGCCGAGGGCGTATTCCAGCATCCGCGCTGCGAGGTTCTCGACGACCTGATCGTCTCGGGCCTTCAGAATGCGCTTGAGTCCCTGGACCCCCTCAATCGGCTCGCCCGACGGCAGGATGCCCGAGACGTCGAGAGGCCGGTCGCGGGTGGATTCCCGCCAGGCGCCGGCCGCGTCGTAGTTCTCCAGGGCGAAGCCGATGGGATCGATCTTGCGGTGACACCCCGCGCATGACGTGGATTTCGCATGCTGGGCCATTTTCTCGCGGAACGTGGTCACCTCGGCGGCCTTGCCGAGCGGGGCGTCGTCCTTGAGGATGCCCGCGTTTGCCGGAGGGGGTGGCTGCGGCGAGCCGAGCAACACCTCCAGCACATATTTCCCCCGCAGTGTGGGGCTGGTCCGGAACGTGTGCGAGGTCGAGGCGAGGACCGCCCCCATGCCAAGCAACCCGCCCCGATGGTGCGAGGGCTCGAGCGCTACCTTCTGCATCTTCCCACCCGAGATCCCCTTGATCCCGTAATACCGGGCCAGTTCTTCATTCACAAAAGCATAATCGCAGTCGATCAAATCCGTGACCGGCCGGTCTTCTCTCCGCAGGTGATCGAAGAACGCCCAGACTTCCTCGACCATCGCCTGCTTGAGGCCCGCCTGGAACTGGGGGAAGAACTCCTGTGAGGGCCGGGCTGTCCGCATTTTTCCGAGTTGGACCCACTGCGCGGCGAAGACCTTCGTCAGGGTCTGAGCCCGGTCGTCACGGAGCATCCGCCGGACCTCGGCCTCAAGAGCGGCCGGATCCGACGTCAGCTTGCCGCGGTCGGCAACCTGGTCGAGGGTCTCGTCGGGCATCGTTCCCCAGAGGAAGTAGGAGAGCCGGGCGGCCAGTTCGTAGTCGTCCACGGTGACGGCCGGCGATCGGCCCCGGGCCGGCCGATCCTGCTCGATCCGGAAGAGGAACCGAGGGGAGATCAGGACAGGTTTCAGGGTCGCCCGCATCGCCTCCTCAAACGGGGCGCCTCGCGCCTTTTCCTGGTCGAAGAAGGCGAGGAGTCGGTCGACGTCCGCGGGATCGGGGGGGCGTCGGTGGGCGCGACGGAGGAACCTCGTCAGCGAGGCCCGGGCGGCCTCGCGCTCGGGACGCTTCGGCGCTGGGCGGACGGGCATCAATC
>DAIDJI010000635.1 GCA_027451455.1 Planctomycetales bacterium
GGCCTCACCCGCCGGGCCGACGCGGCCGCGCGCGAGCTGTCCTACGGCGAGCAGCGGCTCCTCGAAATCGCGGTCGGGCTCGCCGGCGGTCGCGATCCCGGAGGAAGCGATCGCGATCAAGAGCCCCGCCCAGAGCCCGAGGCACCTCGTTCGGCCCATCTCGCTTCTCCCCAGCCCCGATCATCCCCAGGAATCGTTCCCTTGCAAGGTAAGGGCATCGGGAAGGCAGCGTCAAGCGTCCGGAAGACCGCCGCAGGCCCCTGGACATCGACGGTTGCCAACAGGTCCAATACGGTTCTTCTCCCGCTCGACGCCACCCAGACGCCACCAGACGACGAGGCGAACAATGATGTTGACGACTCGATCCGGTCCCCGCGCGGCGGTCCTCCTGCTCCTCCTCACGGCGACGGCGACCGCGGCCGAGAAATCCTCGAAGATCCGACTGAACACCGTCGGCTACCTCCCCGGCCACCCGAAGCAGGCCACAATCGCCGCCGCCTGCCGGACGTTCCAGGTCATCCACGCCATCGACCATTCCAAGGTCTTCGAAGGAGAGGTCACTGGACCGATCGACGACCTCGATACAGGTGAGCGGGTCCATATCGCCGACTTCTCCGCGCTCAACCAACCGGGAACTTACCGGCTCCGCGTCGAGGGCCTCGAAGACTCGGCGCCGTTTCGGATCGCGGCCGACGTCTACCTGGCGCCGTTCGTCCTGGTGACGCGCGGGATGTTTCTCTGGCGATGCGGAACCGCCGTTCGCGGCGAGCACTCAGGCGACGTCTTCGAGCACGCGGCCTGCCACCTCGAAGACGGCTGGCTCGATGTTGTGGAGGGCCGACACGAGCGCAGGGACGGTGTCGGCGGCTGGCACGATGCCGGCGATTACAACAAGTACACCGTCAACGCCGGGATCACGGTCGGCTCGATGTTCCGCGCCTGGGAAGATTTCGGCCCCTCCCTCCGGACGATCCGGCTCGATATCCCCGAGTCGTCCAACGCGACCCCCGACCTCCTCGACGAGCTGCGATGGGAGGTCGAATGGCTCCTCAAGATGCAGGCGGCCGACGGATCGGCGTATCACAAGCTGACCACCCGTCAATTCGGCGCCTTCGTCCCGCCCGAGGACGAGAAGACGCCAAGATTCTTCACGCCCTGGGGAACCGCGGCGACGGCCGACCTCGCCGCGATTCTGGCGCAGGCCTCGCGAAACCTCCGCCCGAACGACCCGGCATTTGCCGACCGATGCCTCGCCTCGGCGCGCAGGGCCTGGGCGTTTCTCGAAGCCCATCCGAACGACCACCGGCCCGACCTGAAGGGCTTCCAGACCGGCGGATACCAGACGGCCGACCCCGACGATCGACTCTGGGCCGCGGCCGAGCTCTGGGAGACGACCGGCGACGCCGCGATCCTGCGCGACCTGGAGCGCAGGATCGTGACGGCCGACGCCCGGTTCGACGTCGATTTCGACTGGTCCGAGGTCCGCAACCTCGGCCTGCTGACCTACCTCTTCTCAGGGCGGCCGGGACGCGACCCGGCACGGATCGACGACGTGAAGCGAAACCTGGTCACCACGGCCGATTCGATCGTCGCGGCGGCCAGCGAGGGTGGATACCGGCGCCCCCTCGGGCGACGCTATTACTGGGGCTGTAACGGCTCGGTCGCCCGCCAGACGATGATCCTGCGGGCGGCGTACCGGGTCGAGCCGAGGCAGGATTACCTCGAAACATCGCTCGACGCGTTGAATCATCTTCTGGGTCGAAATGTCTACGGTCGATCGTTTGTGACCGGCCTGGGCGACCGCCCGCCGATGCACCCGCACGACCGGCGATCGGGGGGCGACCGCGTGCCGGCGCCCTGGCCGGGCTACCTGGTCGGCGGCCCGCATCCGACGGCCTCAAGCTGGCGCGACGACCAGGGTGATTACCGAACCAACGAGATCGCGATCAACTGGAACGCGGCCCTGATCTACGCGATGGCCGCCGCGCTCGATGCCGACCCTGGCCGACATTGAGTCCGTCCCGAGATCCGCCTCAAGTGAAGGGAGCATGCGATGCATCTCGATGTAGAAGACTTATCCGATCGGATCGACATCTTGAAGGGAGACATCACCGTACTGGAGGTGGACATGATAGTGAACGCGGCGCACAAATCGCTGCTGGGCGGAGGCGGAGTGGACGGAGCGATCCACCGGGCCGCGGGCCCGGGATTAGTGGCGGAGTGCCGGGCGCTGGGCGGCTGTCCGACGGGCGAGGTCCGGCTGACCGGCGGCCATAACCTGCGTGCTCGGTACATTGTCCACGCGGTCGGGCCGATCTACCAGGACGGCCGCCAGGGCGAGCCGGACCTGTTAAGATCGTGCTACGAGGGGGCCCTGCGACTGGCCGAACAGCACGAGGTTCAAGCGATCGCGTTTCCGTGCATTTCGACGGGTGCGTATGGATACCCCAAGGAGGAGGCATCTCAGATCGCGGTGGAGACGGTCGTCAACTGGCTGACCGAACACAAGGCCCCGCGCCAGGTGATCTTCTGCTGCTTCGAGCCGATCGACGCGAAGCTCTACAGGAAGCGGCTGGACGCGATCTTTCCGAGCGGCGATTAAGTTGAAAAACTCGGGATTGCATCGCCTGGCCTCCGCCGCTATGATCGTCAGGACACGCGGCGAAGAGCGGCGGAAGACCTTCCAGGCTTCTATCTGTCGTTCCTTCACCAGACCCAGACGGGGGATTAGCTCAGCTGGGAGAGCGCTTGCATGGCATGCAAGAGGTCAGGGGTTCAAATCCCCTATCCTCCACTCGTAAAGCTCAAAAGGATAAGAATTTAAGACGACCAAATCTCTGTAGCGGTTCCTTTGGCGGATTGGTCGGCTCACAGGGTCGGTGTTGACCCATTTCCTTTCGCAGCCTTCATCAACTCCGAGGCTGAATCCGGATAGCGAACGGGCCGGTGATCGTGGGGCGATGGCCCTGCGGTTCTGACTCTCCGACACGATCTGGGTGCTGACCTTCAATTCAGGCGACCGCCAGGGGCTTTCGCCTCCACCGGGAAACCCCGTATCGCGCCGCTAGCACCGCTAGCGCTCCCAGGACCATGTCCCGGGAGGACGGTTCGGGAGTCGCGTATCCCACCACGCCCATCGAAAAGTCGGCCAGACCGTTGCCGTTTGTCGCATAATCCCCGGCGGGCTCGAAGTGGTTACCGCCATTCTGGCTGGTGTAAAAGGACCCATCCACGTAGGAGTTGCCGTCATTGCCCTGCGGCATGCCGATCGCTTGCGTCCCGCTGGTGGTGAGGATGTCCGATACAGACTGGGCTCCCGCCACGACCGGGGCCACGGTCAGCCAGTAGGTGCCGGGGCCCAGGGTGATCCCGCTGAGTCCGGAGACCGAGACCTCATACTCCTCGTAGCCGAACACGGTGTTGTTCAGATCCCGCTGCGTCGCGGGATCGGTCCCGGAATCGAGCAACGTCCCGCCCTGACCGGTCGAGACGCCCTGGCGGATCTCCCAGTAGGCCGAAGTGGTCGTTGTGTTCATCGCATTGTCCGAGAACACGCCGGTGATCGTCCAGGTCTGGCTCGCCGGGACGATGAACTCGCCATAGACCAGGCCCTGCTGGACCGCCGGCACGACGGCGTTGTAGGCCGCGTTGCTGCCGTCGGGGACGCCGTTGTACCAGAGCGTGCCGGCACGGCTCGGGCCAGGGACTGCCCCCAGGCAAAGGGCCGCCCCGACCAGGCCGATCCGCCACAGGCTGGCCGTTGCACGGAACGGGCTCGTCGCCTCCAAGCCGCCGCACCGTCCCCTCCTCCTCCCAAGGCAGGGGCAACATACGCAAACGAGCCATCCC
>DAIDJI010000636.1 GCA_027451455.1 Planctomycetales bacterium
ATGGAAGAGCATGAGGAGCCAGCTCGGGACGCCGCCGACCAGCGTGATCGACTCGCGAACGGAGAGTTCGGCGAACCGATCGAGTTTGCGGTCCCAGTCCGCTTCGAGGGCGAGGTTTAGCGGCGGAAAGGTGAACGGACGGAGCCAGGGCGCGACCTCGACGGCCGCGATTCCGCTAAGATCTCCCTCACGGACACCAGGCGCGACCTGGGCCAACCCGGCACTCCCGCCGAGGAAGAAAATCCGGCCGCGGAAGAGATGAGTCTCCGGGTGTGCAGCGTACTGGAGTTCGACCATCCGCCGGGCGGTCTCGCGGTTGGAGCGGACCATCTCGCGCGAGACGGGAATGTATTTGGAGGCGCCCTGCGTCGTCCCGCTGGTGAGAGCCAGGTAGGGAATGCGGCCTGGCCAGGTCAGGTCGTCGAATAGGGGATAATGGTCGCGAAGGTAGTCGTCCCAGAGGGCCTCGTAGGTCCGGATCGGGACGGCCGACTGAAAATCGGCGACCGTCGTGATCCGTTCGAAGCCATGATCGCGGCCGAACCGGGTTTTTCGGGCGTGTCGGACGAGTCGAGAGAGTGTCTTTTCCTGCGCCCGGACCGGATCGGCCGCGAGGAAGGCGGCCGAACGTCGTCGGGCCAGGGCGCCAAAGCCAAGATCGACCAGGTGACTCGGGAGGTCAGCCAGCACGATCAGTGAATCTCCCTTGGATCGCGGCAGATATAGGCTCCCGAGGGAGGCAGGTTGCGGGGCTCGAAGGCGAACTCCACCCGCTCGAAGAAACGTCGGTAGAGCGGCCAGTAGATCAGTGCCAGCTCGGTGATCTGGTTGTAGCTCCCGCCCGTCCGCAGGACCGATCGCACGGACCGCATGAGCGCCCGCTGCTGCTCCTTGCGGAACGACGGGAATGGTAAGCCCGAGACGACATGGTCGACCCGATTGAGGCCCCGATCCGCGAGGATCCCGGCCAGTTCGCGTGCGTCGCCCTCGATGATTTCGAGGTTCGGCCGTTCGCTGAAGCGGTCACGCAGCAATCGCAAAAAATCGTGGTCGCGCTCGACCACCAGGACGCGGCAATCGGGATGCGCTCGCTCGGCGATCGCCCGGGTGATCGGACCGGTTCCCGCGCCCAGTTCGACGATGGACCGGGTGGTCGACCAGTCGATGTTGCGGATCGTGGTGCGCGCCAACCATCGGCTCGACGGCGCGATGCTCGCGATCGGGTTGCCCTGGGTGATCTGCGAGAGGAACTTGCCGAGGAAGAGGGCGTTGTCGTTCATGCGCGGCCGATGAAAATTCTGGGACTGACGGCGAGGAGTCCACCACGTCCAACCGGGGCCTCAACCTGTTCGAGATATCGACGTGGGTCGAGGCCGGCGGGGATGGCCCGAAGCCGGTCGCGTAGATAGAGCGAAATCAAACGATTGACCAGCCGGGCCTTCTCGATCTGGGGGGCGTGACCGCACCTCGGAATCACCACCTGGCGAACCCCCGGAATGCGCTCAGCCGCCCGGATCGAGCCGGGGAGATCGGAAAGGATCCGATCCTCGGCACCCCAGATGATCAGGGTGGGCACCGAGACGCGCGGCAGGAGCGGGGCGACGGAATGGCCGACCGTTCCTCGGAGCGTCCGGATCACGCCCAGCTTCCACCGACGGTCCTGGAACCGCACCCGGAACGCCTCGACGAGTTCGTCGCTGGCGTGGTGTCCGTGGAAGAAGACGGATCGGATCAGGGTGTCGGCATTGCTCCGGCGCACGCCTTCCAGAACCGGCAGGTTCTCTCGACCGTGGAATCCCGAGGGGGCCAGCAGGACGGTCCGTGCCACCTTTTCGGGATGGCGGTCGGCGTAGGTCAGCACGACCTGGCCGCCGAGGCTCGATCCGACGAGATGATACGGCGGGCGCTGGACGAACTCGTCCAGGTAAACAGCCAGGCGCTCGGCCAGGTAATCGACGGTGACCTCGCCGCCCGACCGAAGATGGCGGTGAAGTGCCTCTCCGTCGTAGACCAGGATCTCGGGAACCTTCAGTTCGAAGTGACGACTCAGGGAGACGCGGCTGGCATACCAGCTCTCGGGCTGCTCGGCGAGGCCATTGACCAGGACCAGCGGCATTCGCCGCTCTCCGGTGTCGAGGAGTTGGGGAAGGTCGAACCAGCTTCGGACGTCGGGGGGCATTGCGGCGTTCTCGCACGGGTAGCGTTTGTCCGATCGACGATCGGCAACGCTCGACCAGGAATCGATTTCGATCATAACATGCCCCGCCGTCGTCACCCAGCCGGGACGTTGGATTTCATCTGGCCTTCCGCGTTCTTTCCGACCTGCGACACAAAGGAGCCGCAGAGACGATCCGAAAGCCCGTCGACTCGGCACGATCGGGATGATAGCCTGTCTTTTCCGGCCTTGCCCAGGACGAAGTCGACGGGTCACGTCGCCCGTGGATTTCGATCCCGCCGGACAGAGAGGATCGACGATGGGTCGGATCGGTTGGATGGCGGCGGTGTTCGCCTTCGGCACGTGGCTCTCGTCGGCGGATGCGGCGGAAACGGGACGACGGCCGAATATCGTCGTGATCCTGCTGGACGATCTCGGTTTCAGCGACCTCGGCTGTTACGGCGGCGAGATACGGACGCCGAATATCGATGGACTCGCTGCGGAAGGCGTCCGCTTCACCCGGTTCTACAACGCGGCTCGATGCTGCCCGACCCGGGCCTCGCTACTGACGGGTCTGTATGCCCACCAGATCGGTCTGGCTCTGAACGGGCGAACCCTCACCCACGACGGCGCCACGATCGCCGAATTGCTCCGCTCCCACGGCTATCAGACCGCGATGGTCGGGAAGTGGCATCTCTCGGAGACGGCCCCACTCAAGGGAAATCCGTCAGGTCCCGAGCACTTCGCCTGGCTCAATCATCGGGCGGATCGCGATCGCCCGTTCGCGGGGCTCGACACCTATCCCGTCGCCCGGGGATTCGACCGGCATTTCGGACCGATCTGGGGTGTGGTCGATTACTTCGATCCCTTCTCACTCGTTGAGGGGACCCAATCTGTCCCGGAAGTCCCCGAGGATTTTTACCTCACCGACGCCATTACGGCGAAATCGGTCGACAACATCCGAGCGATGGCGACCGCGGACCGGCCGTTCTTCCTCTACGTCGCTCATTGTGCCCCGCACTGGCCCCTGCATGCCCGACCCGAGGACATCGCCCGATATCGGAACACCTATCGCGACGGCTGGCACGCGATGCATCGTGATCGCTATCGACGGCAAATCGAACGGGGGTTGATCGATCCCGAGCGATATCCCCTGCCCGCCCTGATGGGCCACGGGCCCGACTGGGACGCTCTCGGCCCCGAGGACCGCGCGCACGAATCCGCCCTGATGGCTGTCCACGCGGCGATGGTCGATCGAGTCGATCAGGGGGTTGGAGCGATCATCGAGTCGCTCCGCGCAACAGGACAGTTGGAGAACACCGCGATCTTCCTCCTGGCCGACAACGGTGCCTCGCCCGAGCGCTACCGGGACCCCGGCTTCGACCGCGCCTCGACCACTCGCGAGGGTCGTCCGATCCAGTACCGGGGGCGGTTCGACCCGGGCCCGGAGACGACCTGGGGCTACATCGGCTCGCGGTGGGCCAACGCGGCGAACACGCCGTTCCGTTACTGGAAGGCGGAGTCGTTCGAGGGGGGTTGCCATACCCCGATGATCGTCCGATGGCCGGCTGGCCCGATCCCTCGCCCCGGATCGACGACCGACCGGATCGGCCACGTGATCGACGTGATGCCAACCTGCCTGGAACTGGCTGGGGGCCACTACCCCGAAACGTTCCACGGCCACCCG
>DAIDJI010000637.1 GCA_027451455.1 Planctomycetales bacterium
GCGCGCATGCCATTGCGAACGGAGTCTATGTGGCAGCGGTGAACCGCGTGGGGCACGAGAACGGCGATGTGCGCGGCAATCGCGTGGAAGGGCCGGGGCTGGAGTTCTGGGGCGGATCGTTCCTGGCCGACCCGTTCGGCCGGGTCCTGGTACGTGCCGGCCGCGACACCGAGGAAGTGCTGGTCGTCACCTGCGACCCTCGCCTTCAGGAGGAAACCCGGCGCAACTGGCCGTTCCTCCGCGACCGCCGGATCGACGCCTATGCCCCGATCACCCAGCGGTTCCTTGATGATCGGTAGGGGCAGAAACCGGTTCGCCGCTCCCGGGCTCGTCCTCGCTCCTGGGGCCGGCCAACCAATCCACGGTGAGGAGTTCCTCCCAGCCGCTGACGTTTCCTTCGAGGATGTCGTCGAGGAGTCGTATGAGATGGTCCGGGTAGCGGATCTTTCGCAGGGAGTCCTGGATCGCCGGGCAGGGTTGGCCGAATCGCCTCACTCCGTGAACGTAGACCACGTACTGCATCCCGTGGGCAACCCCCTTACTCATGTTGATGACCCCAGTCATTGCCAGGTAGCCTGAAAGCCCCGGGACGGCCGCTTCCAGTTCTTTCGACGCCTCGTCTCCCGGAAGCGAACTGGGCCGCGTCCAGAAGAAGGAGGACGACCGATTGCTGGATGCGTTCGCCGATTCGCCCACGGCTCGACCTCCTCGCGCCAACCACAGGAATCCGCCCGTGCGATGGCTTTACACGTCACGGAGCAGATCGGCCCAGGTCAGAACATTGGCGTCAATAATCCGCTCGCCGAGTGCCACCAGACGATCAGGATCCAGGATCGTGTCGATGGCCGCGACGGTCGCGGCATCCGGCTCGCCGAACTTCCTCGTGCCCTGTCGAATCAGGACCCGGCGTTCCCCGATAATCTCCCCCTCCTTAAGACCCTCCTGCCGCCCCTCATCATGCCCTTCTCGTCGCCCCTGCCGCCAGCCGTCCCGGAGGATCTGCTGATAAGTCTTCGATTCCGCTAGCATGGGCAGTACCTCTCTCAGTAAACGACGGGTCACCCGTACATTGTAACGGAAACCCATCAGGATGTAGGTCGTCAGCCAGAGTTTCTGCATGCGGCGCCGGGGTTCGGGGCCGATCCGCTGTCGCATCCGGTCGATCAGGGCGGGCAGATCGGCCTCGGCCACGTTCGTCAGCGGGGCCAGCGGAACGACCGCCAGGCCGCCGTTGAGGTAGGGCTCCGGGTCCTCCTGCCAGAGCCGGACCACACGATAATCATACCGATTCGTCAGCCGGCCGTCCGGTAGCTCGCGGGTATAGCTACCCGAAAGGTCGGGCGAGTTGGCCCGCTTGTGCAGCAGGATCAGGACGCTCAGCACCGGCAGGTTGTGGCGGTGGTCGATCGCGACCTGCCGCATCCAGAGCGTCCGGACGAGCCCCGAATCGTGGTACGAGTGCGGCTCCAGATCCACGAGGAAGGGCCGATCTCCGCCGACCCGGATGACCTTGTCGGCGGTCGAGACGAGCGTGGTGGCGTCGGAGTCGACGACCTCGACGCCGAGACCCTCGGTGTCGATCCCCATCCGCTCCAGCCAGGCGGCGGGATCCTCCCAGATGAGTTCCTTGGTCGCGGCGTCGAGGTAATTGGTCGCCAGGAGAAGGCCCTCAATCCAGGAAGGATTCGGCGAATCCGGCGATCATCAGGACGATCCAGCCGGCGCCGAGGGCCCGGCCGAGCCGGTCGATCCCGCTCTTCTCGGGACGCCACCAACCGCCCAGGAGCATGACCAGCCAGGTCGCCGCGACGGCCTCCGCGATCCGGGTCCTACCCTCGGCGAACCCGAAATAGATCGTGGACCAGGCATCCTTTAGCGGCGACTCGGGTGAAAAGCTCCAGGAACCCGGCGGCGACGGGACGATCGCCTCCCAGCCCCAGATCGCGGCCCAACGGACGAGGTGAGTTGCGAGGACCACCGCGAGCACCAACAACCCCACGCTACAGGCCGCCAGGCCTGGCTGGCTGATCATCCGACGCCAGGGCGCCCGGGGTCGTCGCATCCGGATCATCCACAGGGCCGCCGTCCAGGCTGTCAGAAATGGAACCAGCCGAGCCATCGCGTTCAGGGAGGTGTCGATCGTTGTCGATACCGACACTCCCGCGGGCACCTGATCCAGAATCCCATCCGGGAGGAGTCCACCGACGTTATAGGCAGAGATCGGCAGCCTGGGGGTCGGCACCAGGACGACGCCCAGGACCGCCACCATCGGCGACAGCATGAAGATCAGCCCATCACGGCGATCCAGCTTCCGGATCGGCGAGGCCATTGCGTCTTCCTCCGCGTCCTTCTCACTGCCTCGGTGCCAGGATGCTGAAAGCCAGAAGGAGCAGCCATCCGAGGCCGACGATCCGACCCAGTCGATCGATCCAGCTCCGCTCGGGGCGTCGCCGACCGCTGATCGCCATTGCCAGCCAGGCCGCGAGGACCCAGAGGCCGGCGCTGGCCGCGCCGCTCTCCACAAGGGACCAGAACCACGGGTATCCCATCAAGGCATCGTTTCCCGGCCGGATTCTGCTCTGGTCCGCGTAGAGGCCGATGTGAAGCGCAATCGGCACGACCGTGGCGCAGCAGGCTGCCGTCCCGGGTTGTCGGGCGAGTGCTCGCCACCGAGGCCGCGGGCGTCGCAACCTCATCACCAGCGTGCCGAGCGTCAGCATCAGCAGGAACGGCAACGCCGCCCGGATCGAGTCGCGAGCGTTCCGGCCGAGCCAGTTCTCCCCCAGGATGCCCCAGCCGCTCATGTCCGGAATCGCCCGATGGATCGCGAACCCGCAGGCGATCGCCGCCACCAGGATCATCCCGTCCAGGATCGTGAACTTGCGGCGGACTCTCGCGGTCATGGCGTCCCTCCCGGGGCTCATCGCTTCGGAGCGTCGGCCTCCGGGTCTGCCGGTCGGGCGGCGATCGCCCTCGGATGCCGGGGTGGGCCGACCATCGGGTCGATCGTCCCCTCGGCACACTTCCGGAGGATCGCCGCGGTCGGGTCGCTCCGGTAACGCTCGGGGGCCCGAGGCGCCAGGACCCGATTGTAAAGCAGCGTCACCGAGCCCTTCGGGCGGTATCCCCGGTGCTGCTCGATCTCCTGCATGATCTCCAGGAGCGAACGTCCCTGGTAGAGGAATCGATAGATCCCCGTCCAGGCCGGAGTGCGGTCCATGCAGCCGTGACAATGCACCAGGATCGGCCAGGCGTCGGGGTCGCGCGCCAGGGCGAGCGTCTGGCTGAGGAACGCGTCCGACTCCGCCAGCGACGGATCCGACGGCGCCCCGACATATTTGATCCCGTGCTCGCGGGCGAACTTCACCTCGTCGTCGTGATACGGGCTGCGGAGGGGCGTGTCCTCGGGGAAGAGGTTCACGATTGTCTTGAAGTGGTGCCGTGCCTGAGCGATCTCCAGGCCGCGCGGGGTCGGCATCGCGCTGATGAGGATCCGGCCGGGCTCGATCACCTTCATACGGGCGAGCGGACGGTGATACCAGGTCACCGCGATCCCGAACATCACCAGCCCGAGCCAGACCGGCGGCGCCATCAGCCCGACCGCCCATCGCCATCGCCTCGAAGGCAGCCGGGGGACCAGCTCGATCACGAGGCCGAGGTCGAACGCCAGGATCGCCCCGATCATCGACCATCGAGGCCAGTAGCCCACCGGCTCGACGCCCGGGATCTCGAACTGCCGGCCGATCCGGCGCATGAAATCGTCGAGCGGGGTCATGAAACGGTGCATCGGCAGCACCACCGAGGCGCGCAGGCGCCGGGTGATCTCCGAAATGC
>DAIDJI010000638.1 GCA_027451455.1 Planctomycetales bacterium
TCCGGCATGTGTACGTCGAGGAGAATCACCGCGAACTCCCGGTTCAGGAGGTGGCGCAGCGCCTCGCGTCCCGAGCGAGCCTTGACAAGGTTCTGGTCGAGGGTGCCCAGGATCGTGTCGTAGACCAGGAGCTTTTCCTCCAGATCGTCGACCAGCAGGATATTGACCTTTTCGTCGTCCACTGGTCCTCCCTCCCTACTCACCGATGGAGCCAGACGCGGAGGACGGAAAGCAACTGTTCGGTGTCCACGGGCTTGGAGAGATAATCCCAGGCTCCGGCCTCGATGCATTTCTCGCGGTCTCCCTTCATCGCCTTCGCGGTCACGGCGATGATGGGGAGGCTGTTAAACGGCGGCAGCTTTCGGATGACGCGCATGGTATCCAGTCCGTCCATCTCGGGCATCATGATATCCATGAGCACGATATCGATGTCGGGTTGCTCCTGGAGGATGCGGATCGCATCGCGTCCGGTTTCGGCGGAGACGATGATCATATTACGCCATTCCAGGATGCTCGTTAGCGCGAAGATGTTGCGTATGTCATCGTCGACGATCAGGACCTTCTTGCCGGCGAGGATGTCGTCGTTCTGATAGAGCTGCTCGACGGCCTTCCGCCTGGGCTCGGGAAGACGGTCGATCGGCGAGTGGAGGAAAAAGGTGGTCTGGTCGAGCAGTCGTTCAGGAGAGCAGGCCCGGCGGAAGACGATTGAAGGGGCGAGGACATGCCCAGGATCCTCGCTATCGCGAGGCGATTGCTCAGAATAAAGGATCACCGGCAGGGGCGTGTCCCTCGTCTTGTCGCGGGCGCAGCGGATGAATTCGTCAGTGGACATGTCGGGGATTGAGGAGTCAAGGACCAGGCAGTCGACCCGTTCGGTGCCGAGAAGACGCAGGGCGTCACCGCCGGTGTCGACCGTCGTGACCGAGAGTCCGTCTCCGCTGATGGCGCCAAGAATCTCGTCGCGACGGCCGACGTCGGGCCCGACCACGACGAGCCCCTTGATGCGACGGCCGAGGTGGTCGCGGAGGTCGTCGAGCATCCCGTCGAGCGACTCTCGGCTCTGGAGCGGCTTGGTCAGGATCCGGAAGGCGCCGTAGCTGGCCGCCCGCCCGCAAGCCTCCTCGGTCGAGATGACGCAGACCGGAATGTGGCGAGTCGTCAGGTCGTTCTTGAGGCGATCCATTACCCGCCAGCCATCGATGTCGGGCAGGCAGATGTCGAGCGTGATGACGTCGGGCTTGAAGTCCCGCGTCATGGCGAGGGCTGCGGCCCCGAGCGAGGTAACCAGTCCCTTGAAGCCCTTCTCGCGGGCCAATTCCAGGAGGAGGCGGGCGAAGGTCAGGTCATTCTCGACGATCAGAAGCAGCGGGTCGCCGGGCTGAATCGAATCTCGGTCGTCGCCAATCTCGTTAATCAGCCGAGGTGACGCAAGCCCCATCGATCCGCCATTGACCTCGACCTCGGCTGGCTGGGGCGGTCTAGCCGGGTTCGGGACCGCAGAAGAGGCGAGTTCTGCAACGGACAACGTCCACCCCGAGGCATTCTCGTGGCCCGGGGTCGGCGGTCGACGCGCCGGCTTCTTCGGAACGTAGGTCTGTGGTAGGTAGAGCGTGAAGGTACTTCCCTTCCCGGGCGAGCTGACGAGGCGGATCTCGCCGCCGAGCAGGCGGGAGATCTCCCGGCTAATCGCGAGGCCCAGCCCCGTCCCTCCATATTTCCGGCTGGTACTGCCGTCGGCTTGCTGAAACGCCTCGAAGATGATCTGCTGCTTGTCCGGCGGGATGCCGATCCCGGTGTCCGAGACCGAGATCGCGACAACCGACGACGCCCGCCCCAGTCCCTCGTTCTCGGGGCTCCAGCCGCTTCGGACCGGCTCCATCGACAGCAGCACCCGCCCCTGCTGCGTGAACTTGAAGGCGTTGGAGAGTAAGTTCTTGATGACCTGCTGAAGCCGCTTGACGTCAGTGAAGATCGACCTGGGCAGCGCAGGGTCCACCTCAATGGCGAATCCCACCCCCTTCGACTCAGCGACGTGCCGGAACGTCCGCTCGACGTAGCCGTGAAGGTCGGCCAGCCGAACCTCGCCCACGTCTACAACCACCGTCCCTGACTCGATCTTGGAAAGATCGAGGATGTCGTTGATGAGCATCAGCAGGTCGTTGCCGGAGGAGTGGATCGTCTTGGCAAATTCGGTCTGCCTGGGCGTCAGGTTCCCCTCCGGGTTCTTCGAGAGCTGGTCGGATAGAATCAGTAAGCTGTTGAGCGGTGTCCGGAGTTCGTGTGACATGTTGGCGAGGAACTCAGACTTGTACTTCGAGGTCAGCGCAAGCTGCTTGGCCTTTTCTTCAAGGGCCTGGCGGGCCTGCTCGACCTCGCTGTTCTTTCGCTCGACCTCGTGGTTCTGGTGGGCAAGCAGGCGGGCTTTCTCCTGAAGCTCCTCGTTGGTCTTCTGAAGCTCCTCCTGGCGGCTCCCGAGTTCCTGGGCAAGCGATTGCGACTGCTTCAGCAGGTCCTCCGTCCGCATGTTGGCCTCGATCGTGTTGAGCACGATCCCGATGCTTTCGGTCAACTGGTCGAGCAGGGCCTGGTGCGTCGGATTGAACCGCTCGAGCGAGGCCAGCTCGAGCACGCCCTTGACCTGCCCCTCGAAGACGACCGGCAGGACGATGATGTTCTGAGGCGCCGTTTCGCCGAGACCCGAGGCGATTCGAATGTAATCGGGCGGGATATTCGCCAGAAGGATCTTTTGCTTCTCCAGCGCGCACTGACCGACGAGGCCCTCGCCGAGTTGGAGCCGGCTCCCCAGGGCACTTTGTCCCTTGTAGGCGTAGCTCGCGAGCAGGGAGAGCATCGGCGTCTCTTTGGAGCCGTCGAGAATGTAGAAGACCGCGTGCTGGGCCGAGACGACCGGCGCTAGCTCGGACAGGATCAGCCGGCCCACC
The DNA here is from genome assembly GCA_027451455.1 of Planctomycetales bacterium. Classification (GTDB taxonomy): domain Bacteria; phylum Planctomycetota; class Planctomycetia; order Isosphaerales; family Isosphaeraceae; genus JAKAUH01. The sequence continues at coordinate 2,943 of DAIDJI010000638.1, forward strand.
GTGTTCAGGTCGCGCTGGCCCTGGAGCATCCGGCTGAACTTCGCCAGATTGGTTTTGAGCCAGTCCTGCTCGCTGTTCTTGAGCGTCTGGTCCTTGAGGTTTCGGATCATCTCATTGATATTGTCCTTCAGCACGGCAACCTCGCCGAGCGCTTCGACCTTGATTGAGCGGGTCAGGTCGCCCTTGGTCACGGCGGTGGCGACCTCGGCGATGGCCCGGACCTGGGTTGTCAGGTTGGCGGCAAGCTGATTGACATTGTCGGTAAGGTCCTTCCATGTGCCAGCGGCCCCTGGGACGCTCGCCTGTCCGCCCAGCTTCCCCTCGACGCCGACCTCGCGGGCCACGGTGGTCACCTGGTCGGCGAAGGTCGCCAGCGTCTCAATCATGCCGTTGATCGTGTCGGCCAGCGCGGCGATCTCGCCCTTGGCGTCCACGGTTAGCTTCTGGTTCAGGTCGCCGTTGGCAACCGCCGTGACAACCTTCGCAATACCGCGCACCTGGCCGGTGAGGTTTCCGGCCATGAAATTGACGCTGTCGGTCAGGTCCTTCCACGTTCCCGAGACATCGCGGACGTCGGCCTGTCCGCCAAGTTTCCCCTCGGTGCCGACCTCGCGTGCCACTCGGGTGACTTCCGAGGCGAAGGAACTGAGCTGATCCACCATCGTGTTGACCGTGTTCTTGAGCTCGAGGATTTCTCCCTTCACATCGACGGTGATCTTCTTCGAGAGGTCGCCATTGGCGACCGCGGTGGTCACGGCCGCAATGTTCCGGACCTGGGCGGTGAGGTTCCCGGCCATCGAATTGACGCTGTCGGTGAGGTCCTTCCACGTCCCCGAGACGCCTTCCACCTGGGCCTGTCCGCCAAGTTTCCCCTCGGTGCCGACC
>DAIDJI010000639.1 GCA_027451455.1 Planctomycetales bacterium
GAGCGGGTCGCGGAGGGTCCCCTCGAAGGCGACGCGATCGCGGCGGAGGTTAGGCGCCAGCGCGACGGCGACGCCGGCGGGGCTCCAGGTCACGGCGCTCCGGCCGCGGTAGGCGAGGTCCAGTTGCATGGGGTTTCCCCGACGCTCCAATCCGGGGGGCGGGCGGGCCGGTCTCGACTTCGAGGCGACGACCAGGGCCGTTCACCGAGGCCCCGCACGAATTCTGCGGGTGGGAACGACGTTGCCCCAGACGACCCGCAGAATTCGTGCGGGGCCGAAAAGAACAACGGTCCTGGGGAAGCAATCTCCGGCTCAGGTTCGACCGCGGCGGAACGCCGCAGCAAGCTGGTCTCGAAAACCGGCCCGACCGCCCTCCGGATCGGAGGAACGGCCACTATCGCACAGCGTTACGAGCCTGACAAGGGCTCCGTGGATTCCGCTCGGTCGGGCTGGAAAGCCCGGTGCCGGGTGGGCCGCAACCGCGGATCGGGCGGATTCGTGCCTCCGCCGTCGATGAGACCGGCAAAGAAGTCGCTCAGGTAGGTCAGGCCTTCCAAACCTAACCTTTTCGAGCGGGTCAGGCTGGAAAGCCTGACCTACTTTCTTGCTGCCGTAATAACTTGCCAGATCGGCGGCCCGCAGCGCGGGTCCGCGGGATCGCCTCGTCAGGCAAGATGCTCCACCGAGTCCGCTGTGGCGACGCTGGAGACCGCATCGAAGGCCCCGAAGAGCCGGATACGCCCCGAGATCACGTAGAAATCCGGAGAGCCGCCCTCCGGGTCGAAGGCGATATTCTCGGGATGGCCGATCGTGAACTGGTTGCCCTTCTCCATGCTGAGGACGAACGGCCGGAATGGCGCCTGGTGGATCATACGAAGGACTTCATTACGGATGGCGTCGGCTCGCATCGTCGACCTCGAGTACCTGGCAGCGGAAGATACCCCCATCATTTTGTCGTGGATCGAGCCGCCGGGCCACAATCGATTCGCGCCGCTCGGCACCAAGGGCGTCGAAAGACTCGAACAGGGCTTGCAACGCAGTCGTCACGGGGTCGGACCTCCACGCGCCAGGGCCTTCGATCTATCGAGATGCTACGTATTACGGCAGCAAGAAAGTAGGTCAGGCTTTCTAGCCTGACCCGCTCGAAAAGGTCAGGCTGGAAAGCCTGACCTACTTGAGATTCTTATTTGCGGACGTCATAACGACCAGGGCCGACCGCAATGGCCCTCACGAGACCCACGGCGACGCGCCAGGAGTGCCCGAAGGCCGGGGCCCCTCGCTCGGCGCTTTCAGGCCCATTGCCACTCGGGGAGCGCCGCGCGGACCATCGCCTCGGAATCCGGCCGCGTCGCGACCAGTCGGACGATCGCCGCCATCGCCGCCCGACGCTCCGGCGCCCGGAGCGATCGGAGGCCGATCGCCAGCATCGGCAGGAGCGATTCCGCCTCCTCGGGCCGGCGAGCCAGGCGATGCGCCACCTGGTCGATCGCCCCCGGCTTGGAGCGGCTCCCCCGGTTCACGTTCAGCAGGACCGAGGCCCAGAGAAGCCGGAGCCGGTCGGAATCGAGAGCAAGGTCGTGGGCGTCGGTGCGATCTCGCCGCAATCGGGCTTCCAGCTCGGATGTGAGCGCCAGGCGGACGTCGTCGTACGGCGATTCCATCAGCCGGTGCCAGAGGTCCACATCCTCGCGTGCCTTCGGCTCGGCGCGGAACCAGGCGAGGCCCTCGGCGCGGGCGTCGGCGTGTCGGCTGTCGAGGAATTCCAGCAGCTCATCAGACCGGAAATCGTCCGAGAGCACCGATCGAAGCCAGGCCAAAATCTCGGGGCGGATCGGCTCGCACTCGGCTTCCAGCAGGGGCAAAAGGCTTCGGCGGTCGTCGTCGGAGGACGGTGTCTTCGTCTTCAGCCAGTCGAGCCCCAGCCGGGCGATCGGCAGCGGGCGAGCCGAGGCCAGCCGCGCGGCGGCCTCGATCGAAATTCGATCGGGGGAGATCTGCCGACGCATGATCGCGGTCAGCGTTTCCAGCGCTCCCGGGCTCGCCGACTCGGCGACCGCCAGCCATCGCTCGGGTGCGACCGTCGAGAGGTCTTCCACCGCGCCCAGCCAATCGGAGGCAAAGGCGACGACCTCCTCATCCGCGTGGCCGAGCAGGTTCAGGAGGTCGTCGATCGTCACCGCGGATCGGGCGGCCGGATCTCGTTTCAGCATCCGGACGGCCCACTGGCGGACCGGTCGGCATCGCGCCCGGACGATCAGGTCGAGGATCGCCCTCGGGGCCGATCGCCAGAGGTCCTCGAAGATCGGCGAGGGCTCCAGATCCGAGAGCGAACCGTCCTCGGCGACGTCCCATCCCTTCGGGCGCGAGACCAGGACAGGGCTCTCGTGGAAAAGCGCGTGGACCAGGCCCCAGTTGTCGAGCAGCGCGAGGCCGGTGGCGACGTCGGCGTCCTCGTAGAGGACCATCGCCTCGGAGATCGCCGCGACGTAGCGTTCCGGATGCGTCCGGCCCAATCGACGGAAGTAGCGCCAGGCCCGGCGCCTCAGGTAGCGTCGGGTCCTTGGCGTGAAGAGGCGGAATCGTTCCAGTTGCTTGCGGATCGACTCGGGCGGCTCGGTCGCCTCGGCGTACCTGTGCGGGTCGAGCTTCAGTCGTCGGATCCAGTCCGGCGCGGTGACCTTCTCGTACCGCATCCTGGATGGATCGACGTGGTCATAGGTGACCATTCCACCGCGCGGCATGGTGGTCCCGATGGCTACCCCGATCGTGGGCTCCGTCCACAACCCCCAGACGTGACACTTCCCCGATCCCATCGGATGCTCGAAGTAGGCCGCCTGCTGGTAGCCGAGCGATCGCCAGAGGCTCACCTGTCGCTCGGCCTCCTCGCGGCTGTCGACCGACCGGCTTTCGTGGTGGACCCGGTTCCGCACCACCCGCCGAATCGATCGATCGAAGGCGACCAGGAACCGCGCCATCACGGCGTCGTCGCCGGCGGTTTCGGCGCGCTTGAAAAGCCGCTTCACCAGCGCCTCGTGGCGATAGGCGTTGAGCGGCCGTTCCAGGTAGGCGAGCAGCAGGCGATGGGCGTTGGCGTTCCGGTTCTCGTACCATCGCCCGGCGAAATCGCCGAGGGCGTCGGCGTCGGTCACGGAGCGCAGGCGATCGACGAACGCCGGATCGCCGCGCTCGAGAAGCTCCTGCAACAACAACCAGTCGCCGGGGGACGTCATTCGGACCCGCTCGGCTTCTCGGCCGATGGTGTCGCCTCGCTCGACTTCGCCGCGTCGGCCTCCTTGTTTTCGGTCGTCGAGGGCTTGTTGAGCCGCGATCGGGATCGGGTTGTCCGGGTCCGCGATCGTGTCTTTGAGGTCGAGGGGCGGGTCGTCACGTTCTTCGACGGCTCGAGCTTCAGGGAGAGCGAGTTGATGCAGAAGCGGAGGCCGGTGGGTGTGCCGTACCCGTCGTCGAAGACGTGGCCGAGGTGCGCGCCACACCGGGTACACATGACCTCGACGCGAGGCTCGGCCTCGGTGTTGTCGAGCGCCCGGGTGATCGCGGTCGGCTTGATCGGCCCCCAGAAGCTGGGCCAGCCCGTTCCCGAGTCGAACTTGGCCTTCGACGAGAAAAGCTCGGCCTGGCAGCAGGCGCAGACGAACGTCCCCTCAAAGTGGCCGACGGCGTACCGCCCCGTGAACGGCGGCTCGGTTGCCTTCATCCGCGTGACCGAGAAGACGGCAGGCGGGAGGGTCCGCTGCCACTCCTGGAGCGACTTGCGGACGTACTTCGGCTCGTCCTTCTTCGAAGCCTTCGCGTCGGCGGGCTTCTC
>DAIDJI010000640.1 GCA_027451455.1 Planctomycetales bacterium
GGCCTTGAACCAGCCGAGACCGACGAACAAAAGGAAGTTGACGACGACGTTCTTCATTGGTTGCCTTCGCCTCATATTATGTAGACTTGAAGGTTGATTCGTCAATTTTTTGTCCGATCTTGACGCCGTGAGCCCCGGACGCACACCATGAGACGATCGAGACGAAGGAGGCGCCATGCCCGCCTACATCTGCGTGACCTGTGGGGTTCAGTTCGCGCCAACCTCGGAGCCACCGGCCCGCTGCCCGATCTGCGAGGACGAGCGCCAGTACGTCCACCCCGACGGCCAGCAGTGGACCACACTCGACGCCCTCCGCGCCTCGCACAAAAACGTGGTCAAGAAGGAGGAAGAAAACCTCTACTCGATCAACACCGAGCCGAAGTTCGGGATCGGCCAGCGGGCGTTCCTGATCCGGACCGGGGCCGGAAACGTGCTCTGGGACTGCGTCGGGCTGATCGACGACCCGACGATCGCGAAGATCAAGGAACTGGGCGGGATCGACGAGATCGCGATCTCGCACCCGCATTATTACACGGCGATGGTCGAATGGAGCCGGGCGTTCGGCGGCGCTCCGATCCACCTCCACGACGCCGAGCGGCCCTGGGTGATGCGTCCGGACCCCTGCATCCACTTCTGGTCGGGCGAGGAGCGTGCCCTGCGCGGTGGGCTGAAGCTGGTTCGGACCGGCGGCCACTTCGAGGGCTACCAGATCCTGCACTGGCCGGCCGGCGCCGGCGGCAAGGGGGCCCTCATGGCCGGCGACCAGCCTCAAATCTGCATGGACCCGAAGCAGGTGTCCTTCATGTACAGCTATCCGAATTACATCCCGCTCAATGCGACCCAGATCCGGCGGGTCGTCGAGCGGCTCGATCCCCTGCCCTTCGACCGGATCTACGGCGCGTTCTTCGTCCGGGGCAAGGGGATCGTCCCGACGCAGGGCAAGGAGGTCGTCCTCCGCTCGGCCGACCGCTACCTGCGGGCGATCCGGGGGTGAGCGCTGCCTCGATCCCAGGTGTTGCTGCGGTGGTCTTTACGGCGTCCGGCGTCGGCGGGCGGTTTCTCGACGGCGTCGGGCCTGGCTGAGCAAGACATCAAGGACACGGAGCAACCGTCCGAAAGAGGGTGAACGCCGGGTCATGAAGCGGCCGAAAGGCAGGAGGCTTGTCAATTCCGCCTGGTGCTTCGTCTTCTTGTATCCGGCAGTCCGACGTCCGGCTGAGTCTCCCTGGCCGAAATCGATCAGTTCTTCGAGCCTGCGCTCACAACCCGAGATCGCCTCGACATTGAGCCCTTGAGGAAGACGGTTCTGCTTCAGTACATAGCGTTGCGACATCAGTGAATCGCGGAAAACCTTCGATGCAAATGCGGCAAGGAACCACGCCTCGTATTTCCGATTGGCGACCACGACACCGATCGGACAGTCGGAGGGAACCTGTGTCCGGGCGCGAGCGAGCAAGGATGCCGCGAGCGTCACCGGACAATCCTCGTCGGCGTCGAGGAGGACAAGAATGGCATCGGGTTGACGGAGCCAGGCCAGGGAAGCGAAATGCTCTATCCCTCGACCGAGGTCGGCATCGTGCGTCGTGACAAGGTTTCCTTTGCCGCCAGCGTAGACGGGACCCTTGGGGTCGACATCGACGTGGCGATCATATCGCCGGAATCTCAGCCAGTTACGAAGCAAGATGGGCGCCGCGGCCTGCTCGCCGCGCCCTTCGACGATCGGAACGATGATGTATTTGTCCATCGATCATTCAAGGATTGAAAAAGTCGTCTTCGGGGCCGGTCGTCGAAGGTATATCGTCTGTCCAGAGGGCATTGCTGCGGAGCAATTGCCCGACTGTAAGCGGGGGCTTCAGATTCGCTCGGACGTTCTCCGTCAGACAGTAGATCCGACTCTCGCCTTCGCCCCACTCGATGACGCGAATTCGATCTCCTCTCGCGAGAGGATAGTTCAGGATCTCGGGACTATGCGTCGAGACGACCACCGGGAAATCCTCGCTGGCCTCCTCGACTGCGTCGAGGATCACGCCGTGTGCGTAGGGATGCAATGAATCCTCGATCTCGTCGAGTAGGACGATCGAAGGCCGAGGAGACTGTCTCAGGGCCAGCAATGTGCCGAGGATGCGGAGGGTGCCGTCGGACATCATAGATGAGTCATAGTGGTAAGTCTTATCTCCATCGCCATCCTGCTCGAAGAGGAGAACCCGCCGCCCGGTGCGGGCGGAAGCCTGAACGCCACGGAGTCCCGAGATCGCCGCAGCAAGGTATGTATCGATCCAGCGCCGATCGACCGGCTTGAGATGCTTCAGGACATCGCCGGCGTTGCGGCCGTCCCGCCTCAGACGGCTCTCGCTCTCGATCTCCGGCTCATGACGTATCGCCGGGGGGGATAGCTGATATACAGAAATATTTCTGAGAGTGAGGAGGATGGCCTCCCACAACGCGTTGGATCCAGCAATGAGAGGGAGTATCAGCGATCCTTGATTTATGACCGGCTTTAATGAGACCGTGTTAGGTACGAAACTATCCCCGTCCCGCCGGAAGGACGCCTGAGGGTCGCCCACCAAATACTCCTGTCTGACGAGATCGCCCTTGCCGCCCGGTAGACCTTTCATCGTGAAGCCGTAGAGAACGGAAGGGTTATCCTCGACCTCCAGGCGGACAGCGACGGAGACGCTGTACGGACCGGAACGGCGCATTCGTGCCGCCATCGGTCGGTTCATGAGAGTCGTCAGTCCGCCCCTCCGCTCCAGCGCCGTCGCCAGCGAATCCGTGACCGCCTCGCTGATAAAAGCAAACGCGTCCATCAGCGTCGACTTTCCCGCTCCGTTGCGGCCGATCAGGAACGTGACGTCGTCGAGGACGAGCCGGGCGTCGGCGAACGATCGGAAGTTGCGGAGGCGGAGTTCCCTGATCCTGACGCGACTCATCGGGGGCCTCGGGGCGAGATGCGGCTGACGACGAAGCGATCATCGTGTATTGTAAACGAATGGGCCGAGAATCGCACCGGGTCCGTCGTCGGCCTAGGCAGTCATCTCCCTTGGCCGATGAACTCCTTCGGGGTATGATCCGACCCATGGAACCCACTCCTTACGATTTGATCGTGATCGGATCGGGCCCGGCCGGCGAGAGCGCCGCGGCAGCGGCGTCGGCGTTTGGCAAGCGGGCCGCGATCGTCGAACGTAGCACGCTCGTCGGCGGCGCCAGTGCCAATACCGGCACTCTCCCGAGCAAGACCCTCCGCGAGACCGCGCTGGCGATCTCCGGGCTGAAGGCACGCGACCTCTACGGCGTGGACCTCTCGCTCCGTCGCGAGGCGACCGTCGCCGAGTTCATGTATCACGAGCGGCGGGTCACCGCCAACGAGCGGCGGCGGATCGAGCGCGGGCTCTCGCGGCACGGCGTCGTCCTCTATCACGGCGACGCCTCGTTCACCGACCCGCACACCATCCGCGTCGTCACCCAGGCCGAGCCCCGCGAGGGCGGTCACACCCACGCCCATCATGAGGGCGGCCATCACCACCTCCATCCGCACGCAACCCGGCACCACGAGGTCTTGCTCCGCGGCGAGACGATCCTGATCGCGACCGGTTCGTCGCCGGTGCATCCGCCCGGCTTCGATTTCGACCACCCCCGCGTTCTCGACTCCGACACCATCCTTCAGCTTGAACGGCTCCCCCGATCGCTCGCCGTGATCGGCGCCGGGGTGATCGGCAGCGAGTATGCCTGCACGTTCGCGGCGCTCGGGACGGACGTCTGGATCGTCGACGGCCGCGATGAGCTGCTCCCGTTTCTCGACTCGGAGATCTCGCGCACCCTCG
>DAIDJI010000641.1 GCA_027451455.1 Planctomycetales bacterium
AGTCGGCCCGAGTCTACGCTCTGGCTGCTCGCATCGTCGCCGCTGAGGCCCGCCGCGGCGGTTTCGACAGCGTCCGCCTCTCCCATCGATACCAGGATCGTGCCGTTGCCCTGCTGCTGGCCTCGATCCATCGGACTCGCGAGGAGCACCTCTCCGACGAGATCCGTAAGATCATCCAGACCGATCGAGCCTTCGACGCGATCCGGCGCAGGGTCATGGCGAGGGGAGTCGTGGAGATATCGCCCTCTCCTTCCACCACTTCCAACGGCGGTTCCGCGGAAAAGCCGCCACCGTCCCGGAAATGAGACTCGCGCCGTAGATTGGCTGGCAGTACGATGTGCGTCCCCTGGACCGCTTTCATGAAATACACCGATCGCGCCGCGACGCTCCCCCGCCCCACCCGCCGAAGTCTGGCGGGCTCGCCCGCGCCCGGACTTCGATCGTCGCGGCTCCGGCCGCGCCTGGAATGGATGGAAGATCGAACACTCCTCTCGACCTTCCTGGTCGCGAACACCAACGACTCGGGGCCGGGCTCACTCCGCCAGGCCATCCTCGACTCCAACAATACCCCGGGTGGGGCCAACACGATCGACTTCGGCATCCCGGGGACCGGTCCGCAAGTCATCGGCCTGACCAGTCCACTGCCAGCCCCGACCGTGCCGACGATCCTCGACGGAACGACCCAGCCAGGCTACACCGGGGCCCCTCTCATTTCGGTGGTCGGCGAGGTTCTCTCGGCCGCCGACCCGCTTTCGGTCGGTCCGCAGTTAAGTTTGAAGGGCCTCTCGGTCGCCGGGGCAACGTTCGTCGGCAGCGGAACCACGGAGTGCCTGGCGATCGAGGCCGTCCCGTTCGCGGTCCCCGGCGCCCCGGCGACGTCGTTCCCGATCACGGTCACTTCCGGCGGAACACTCTCAGCCGCGGTCACCGCCCAGGGAAACAGCCCGACCGTTGAGCTTCTCGACGCTCAGGGAAACGTTCTGGTGCGAAGCGACGGCTCCTCGACCGTCGGCCCTCTCGCCGCGATCGACACCTACCTGGCGCCCGGGTCGTACGCTCTTCGCGTCTCGGGCGTGGGGACCGGCGGCTCGTTCAGCCTCTCGACAACCCTCACCCCGTCCGAACCCGCCTCGCTGCCGATCCCGGTCGGGACCGCGCCGGCCGCGATCACAACCGGCGACTTCGCCGGCAATGGCCGGATCGACCTCGCCGTCGCCAACGAGCGGAGTAACACCGTTTCGATCCTGATGGGTAACGGCGACGGCACCTTCCAGCCTCCCGAGACAATCCCGGTCGGATCAACACCAGTGGCGATCGCCTCGGGTGATTTCTCGGGAAACGGGAAGATTGACCTCGCGGTCGTGAACCAGGGCGATTCGAGCGTCTCGATCCTGATGGGCCACGGCGACGGCACCTTCTCGGCAGGTCCAACCTACAACCTCACCCCGACGACAAGCGTTGACCCGGCGAATCCCACCGCGATCGCCGCGTCGTCCTTCACAGGAACGGGCATCCTTGACCTCGCGGTCACGTGCACGGGCCTCAACGCCGTCCTCGTTCTGATGGGTAACGGCGACGGAACCTTCCGGGCGCCGGTCTCCTATTCGCTCGGTTCGGAGAACTCCGGCGCCGACGCCATCCTCGCAGGCCAATTCGGCGGAGGGGCGACTAGCCTGGCCGTGGTCAACGGCGGTTCCAACGATGTCTCGATTTTGCAAGGCAACGGCGATGGGACCTTCGACGCCCCGGTCAACGATCCGGTCGGTGGCGACCCGGTCGCGATCGCCTCGGGCGACCTCGCCGGCAATGGCCAGACCGATCTCGTCGTCGCTAACTCCAGTACCAACGATCTCTCGATCCTGATGGGGAACGGTAACGGGACGTTTCAGACCGCCGTGAACCTCCCCGCTGGAATCCAGCCGCACGGCATCGCCATCGGCCACTTCGTCGGCACCCATGCGCTCGACCTGGCCGTCGTGAGCTTCGACGGCGACAACGTCCTGATCCTCCCGGGCAACGGTGACGGGACGTTCCGCGACGGGTCGACCTTGCCGGTTGGTAGCGAGCCTTACGGGATCGTCACGGGCGATTTCAACCAGGACGGACGAACCGATCTCGCGGTCCCCAACCTCGGTACCAACACCGTCTCGATCCTGCTGGGCAACGGTGACGGCAACCTGCTCGGCCAGTCGGCAAACACTACCCGCGGCATCCTCTCGATGGCGACCGGTCTGTTCGACGGCAAGGGCCAGACCGACCTGGCGATCGCCGATGCCGGAACCATGTCGATCTCGATCCTGCTCGGCAATGGCAACGGCACCTTCCAGGCCGGGACCACGATTAGCCTCGGCTTCGAGCCCTCTGCGATCCTCGCCGGTTACTTCAACGGACCAGGCCATCCCGAGGACCTGGCGGTCCTTGATACGCTCGACAACCGCGTTGCGATCCTGGCGGGAAACGGCGACGGGTCCTTCCAACCCCCCGTCGACTATCAGGTCGGCAACGATCCCGTGGCCTTCGCCGCGGGCGACCTCGCCGGCAACGGTATCCAGGACATCGTGGTCACCAACGCACTCGACAACACGATGGAGGTTCTCGCCGGCAACGGTGACGGCACCTTCCGCCCGAACGGCGTCTATCCGGTCGGGTCGATCCCCGGCGGCATCGACATCGCCGACCTCAACGGCGACGGGAAGCCCGACCTGGTGGTCGTCAACGAGGGGAGTGATTCCCTCTCGATCCTGATGGGCAACGGTGACGGCACCTTCCAGCCAGCCCGCTCGCAGTCGCTCCATGTGCCCGGCTACACGAAGTACGTCCAGCCCGAACAGGTCATCGCCCAGAACTTCGGTAACGGCCAGATCGACCTGGCGATCGTCAACTACAACGGGACAATCTCCATTCTGCTGGGGGACGGCCTGGGGAATTTTGGAACGCCCACCTACTATCCCGTCCCGTTCCGCGCCGTCTCGATGGTCGCTGGAGACTTCGCCGGTAACGGACGGATCGACCTGGCCGTCTCCGACGACTACAACGGCGACATCGCGATCCTGATGGGCGACGGCAACGGGATCTTCCAGCCCGCACAGACCGATCACCTTGGCGCGATTTTGAACGCGCCGGTGACCGGCAATTTCGGGGGCGGACTGGCCGAGGGCCTCTCGATCGTCAGCGTTCAGAACGGCGCTCTGTACCTGCGCACGAGGAACCCCGACGGAAGCTTCTCGGCGCCGGCGCAGGCCGACGCCCCGCCGCTGGGTAACCCGGTGGTCGCCGACTTCAACGGCGACGGCACGCCCGATGTGCTGGTGGTCGATGCCAACGGGTCGATCCTCTACCGACAGGGACTCCCCGGCCAGCCAGGCTCGTTCGATCCACCACTGGTGATCAACGCAGGCCACCCCTCGCGCGATATCGCCTTCATTCCCCAATCGATCGACGGTCCGCTGCTGGCGAGCGTCGACGCCCTCGATAACGCTCTCACTCTCTACGCCTACCAGAACGGCGATTTCGTGGCGATCGGAAGCCTCTTCACGGGCGGCCTACCCGCCCAGGTGATCGCGGCCGATCTGGGGAACACCGGGTGGGACGACCTGATCGTCCGGAACGCCGGCGACGGAACCTTGTCCGTCCTCGTCAACTCGGGGCTCGGGGGCCAGCCGATCGGCTTCGTTGGACCGGTTGCGCGTGTCTTCCCGAGCGGTTACGGTAACCCATTCCTGAAATCCTTCACAATCCCGGTCGGGGTGGGCGTCTCGACCGTCCAGGCGATCGACACCACCGGCCTCGGCCGTCTCGACCTCGTCG
>DAIDJI010000642.1 GCA_027451455.1 Planctomycetales bacterium
CAGGCTGATACGTGACCGGTAGCTCGCTGGACTCGAGATCGCGGTAGTTACACCAGTAAATCCATTTCTGGTCCTGCTTTTCGCTGGTGAGCCAGAACCAGAATTCGCGGTCATTGGAGCCGAGGTCGGCCTGCTGGACGCCCTCGGCCTCGAGGACCAGCTTGAAGTTTCTGGGGCGCTCGAGCGCCATCTTACCATCGGCCCTGGCCTGGAAGAGCCGACCCATCGCCACCTGGACGGTTGGCCGGGCCTCCAGACTCTCGATCGACTCGGAGTTCCGGTTGTGCTGCGCGACGAATCCGTCGAGGTCGAAGCTGACCCCAGGCGGGCTCCGCCTCGGCAGCATCGAGAGCGACCCCATGCTGCCGGCCCTGCAACCGGCAAGGGCGGCCGTTATCGCCATCACGAGCCCGATTCGTCGCCCGAGAGGCATGAGGCCACTCTCCCCGTGAAAGGCCCGCGCGAGGCGTTAGTCGTCCCACTTCCATTATGATCGAGAGAATGCGGGCGCGAGATGATCCCGGTGACGGGGCGGGCAGCCTATCGCATTCCGCTCCGTCTCACAACCGCGATTTCCGGGCCTTCCGCGCCCCTGCTCACTTCATTAGCCGCGCAGGAACTTCTCGAGCGCGTCAAAGCCCTGTTCAAGGGTCTTCATGTCGGTGGCGAACGAAAGCCGGGCGAACCCCTCCGCCCCAAACGCCGAGCCCATCACCAGGGCCACGCCAGCCTCTGCGAGCGCGGTCAGGCAGAACGACGTCGAATCGGTGATCGCCTTGCCGCCGAGCGTCCGGCCGAAATGCGCCGAGACATTCATGAAAGCGTAGAAGGCCCCGCCCGGCGGCAGGCAATGCACATCCGGCAAGCCCTCGATCCGCTGGAGGACGTACTCACGACGACGGGCGAACTCGGCCTTCATCGTGACGACCGCGTCCTGCGGCCCCGCGATCGCCTCAACAGCCGCCCACTGGCTGATCGAACACGGGTTGCTCGTTTCCTGGCTCTGAAGGTCGCCCATGAACTTCGAGACCGAAATCGGGGCCACCGACCACCCGATGCGCCATCCGGTCATCGCGTAGGTCTTGCTGACCCCGGAGATCGTGATCGTCCGATCGGCGAGCCCGGGTCGGAGTGTCGCGAAGCAGGTCGGCTGGACGTCGCCGTAGGTCAGTTGCTCGTAGATCTCATCGGAAAGGACGCCCACGTCGGTCGTCAGAACCGCTTCCGCCAGTGCCTCCAGCTCGCCGCGTGAGTAAACCACGCCCGTCGGGTTGGACGGGCTATTGATCATCAGAAGCTTCGTCCGGGGGGTGACCGCCGCAAGAAACTGGGTCGGCGTCAGCTTGAATCCACTCGCCTCCGTCGTCTCCAGAACGATCGGCGTGGCACCCGTCAGCTTGACCAGATCGGAATAGCTCACCCAGTAAGGCGCGGGGATGATCACCTCGTCTCCGGGCCCGCAGACCGCCATCAGCGCATTGTGGATCGAGTGCTTGGCCCCGTTGGAGATGACGACCTGGGCCGCCTCAGTGGGCAAGCCCTGACTCTTCGAGTAATGCTCGGCGACCGCCGAACGCAACTCGGGGATGCCGGCCGGCGGCGTGTAATGAGTCTGCCCCGACTCCATCGCCCGAATCGCCGCTCGCTGGATGTTGGCTGGCGTATCGAAGTCGGGCTCGCCCAGCGCGAAATCCAGGACCTTGATCCCCTGACCCTTCAATCGCTTCGCCTCGGCCGCCATCGCCAGCGTCGCCGACGGTGCAATCAATGTGGAACGTTCTGCCAGCGCAAGCGGCATGATTGTCCTCTCCCCTTCGAAAACCTCAGACCTATCCATCCCCGGCGCCGTTGCTCCGGAACTCCATCCTACCCGGACGCCGACCGAAACCCAGAGGTTCCATCATCATCCTGCGACAGTCACGGTCAACCCTGACCGCGCAATTTGCCCATAACTCTCAACCTGTTTGCCATCGACGTTCGCAGGTGGTAAATTAAGAGAAAGAGGTAAGGTCTAGGTGCGACGAGGTTGGATAGAGCGAATTCCGGTTCCGAGTGTTGCCGATCTCTGGGGACATGAGAGCGGCCGAGAAGCGGTTGGAACAGCAAGAAAGCGGACGAGCGGGGCGGAGCAGTCCCCGACGGTCGCTGGCCTGGCGAGGGAAGGTGCCTGGTCGAGGAGGCAGATTTTGCTGCTAGGTTCCAGGAGGGACAGGAGGGAAGTGAGGAAACGCCCACAGATCATCTGGGAATAAGCGACGATTGAGCGTGGGAGGAACAATGCACCGCGTGGTCGTGTCCGGGATTGGCATTGTTGCGCCGAATGGCGTCGGCCGTCGCGAATTCTGCGAGGCGATCTTCGAGGGGCGGTCGGGGGTGGACTACATTCGAAGTTTTGACACCTCCGGGCTGAACATCAAGATCGCAGGCGAGGTGAAGAACTTTGATGTGACGCCCTATCTGGGCGAGCACAAGAAGAACCTCAAGCTGATGAGCCGGGCAGTGCAGTTTGCCGTAGGGGCCTCGTCGATGGCGGTGGAGGACTCGGGGCTCGACACCGAGAGCCTCGACCCCTCCCGGCTGGGTGTCTGCATGGGGACCGGGATCACGCCGATCGATGTCAGTGAGTTGGTGCCGTCGATCTTGCAGGGTCTGGGTGCCGATGGAACGTTTGACGTCGGGCGGTTCGTGCAGGCGAGATCCGAGTCGATCTTCCCGCTCTGGCTCCTGCAGCACCTGCCGAACATGGCGGCCGCGCACATCTCCATCTTGCACCACGCGATGGGACCAAACAATACGATCGTGACGGCCTGTGCGGCAGGGACACAGGCGGTTGGTGAGGCGTTCCGCCTGATCGCGCGGGGCGATGCCGACGTGATGCTCGCTGGCGGCTGCGACAGCCGGCTCGATCCGCAACTTCTGGTCGCCTACTCGGCCATGAAGGCGGTCAGCCAGTCGCTTCGCCCCCCGGTCGAGGTCTCTCGCCCCTTCGACGCCGAGCGTGACGGATTCGTCCTGGGCGAGGGTGCCGCCGTCCTGGTTCTGGAGAGCTACGACCGGGCCCGACACAGGGGAGCGCCCATCTATGCCGAGATCACGGGCTACGGCTCGTCGTTCGACGCCTTTGGGATCACCCGCCCCGAGCCTGAAGGCAAGGGTGCTGCGCTCTCGATGATGGCGGCACTCCGCGAGGCCCGACTCGATGCGGCCGAGATCGACTACATCAACGCCCACGGGACCTCAACCAAGCTGAACGACATGATGGAGACGGTCGCCGTGAAGCGGGTCTTCGGCCACCGGGCCGGCTCGATCCCGATGAGTTCGCAGAAGTCGATGATCGGACATTTGATCGGGGCTTCGGGTGCCGTCGAGGCCGCGGCGACGGCCCTCTCGCTCGAAAGGGGTGTTATCCCGCCGACGATCAACCTGGCCACGCCCGATCCGAATTGCGACCTGGACTACGTGCCGAACACCTCGCGCGAGATGCCGATTCGGACAGCGCTCTCGAATAGCTTCGGCTTCGGTGGCCAGAACGCCTCTCTCGTCATGACCAGCCTGGCCTGAATCTTGCGCGAGGAGGCTGGCTTCCGATCACGACTCCTGAAGGAGCCGGCGATCGTCACAACATCGATGGTATTGGTCCCGCCTCCGATCACACTCGAAATCCCGCGCACCTCCTCTCACAGAGGTATCCCCTCGCGCATGCCCTGAATCTCCTTTTCGAAAATCTTCACGATCCAGCGCGCGCTGGGCCGGGCCAGTTCCGTGAAGTTCTATGATCCCCCCTGGCACCTCGC
>DAIDJI010000643.1 GCA_027451455.1 Planctomycetales bacterium
GGTCGCGATCATGGTTCTCTCGTTCCTGCCGGTGTTTGCCCTGGGCGGGATGGAAGGGAAGATGTTCCATCCGCTGGCCTTCACCAAGACGTTCGCGCTGGCGACGGCCGCGGTCCTCGCCATCACCCTGGTCCCTGCGCTCTGCACGATCGGCATTCGAGGGCGGCTCCGGTCCGAGCGGGAGAACCCCCTGGTGCGCGGGGTGATCGATGTCTATCGTCCGGTCCTCTCCTATCTGATGGACCGCCCGGCGGTGCTCGCGGTGATCCTGGGTCTGACCTCGTTGCTGGGCTTCGCACCGCTGGGAAGCCGGCCGATCTTCCTGGGCGTGCTCGGTCTGGCGATGGCCGCGGCGGGCCTGCTGGCGGTGAGTCGATGGGGGGCCGTCATGGGGCCGGCGATCCTGGTCGTCGCGGCCCTGATCGTCGAGCCGAACATCCAGCCCCTCGGGCGGGAGTTCCTCACGCCACTCGACGAGGGGATGATCATGGACATGCCGATCACGGCGCCGAGGGCCTCGGTGGCCGAGTCGGTCGACGACCTGAAGGCTCGCGACATGGTCCTCTGCCGGTTCCCCGAGGTTGAGATGGTTGTGGGCAAGGCGGGCCGGGCCGAGACGGCGACCGACCCCGCGCCGATCGACATGATCGAGACGATGGTCAACCTTCGCCCCCGGGAATTCTGGCCGCGTCGGAAGCTCCGGCCGCCCGAAGCCAGGGCCCAGGTCGAGGCGATCCTCGCGGCCCTGATCGACCGCGGCGCGGTCGCACCGCCGCCGGATTCCACGGCCCGCGCGCGGATGGTCGATGAGGCGAGCGCCTCGGCCGTCGCGGAGTTCGACGCGGCCAGCCGAGAGTACGCCTATCACCGGAACCGCGAGATGACCCGAGAGACTCGCGGCCTCTCGCCGACGTCGACGCACCCCTCCGACCCCGAGGAAGCGCGCGTGGTCCCCCTCTGGCGGGCGCACGTTGCGAGGCTCGACGTCGAGTTGCTCGCCCGGGCCGCACCGATCTTCACAAGGCTGGCCATGAACCGACTCCTCGACCGAGCCACGATCCTCGACCCGGAGGTCTCGGCGTACCATGCGGCCTCGCTCCGGGTACAGGCCGCGTCGGTCGAGGCGGCCCTCGCCGCGATGGAGCGCTCGGCGGCCACGCCCGGAGGTCATCATCACGCGGGAGGGGTGGCCTCGACCCCGCAGGTCGAGCCGGTGTCGAAGCTCGAAGCGATTCGAGGCGAGCTCTCCGAACGATTCGCGCGCCGACTGATGCTCTGGAAGGTCGAACGTGACGAACTGATCGGATTCGGCGGCGAACTCGATGCGGCCGTGCCGATGCCGGGCTGGACGAACGTCTGGACGCGACCGATCCAGAACCGGGTCGACATGCTTGCCACGGGTGTCAACACGCCGATCGGGATTCGGGTCCTCGGCCGCAACCTGGAAGACGTCGTCCGTGCCTCGGAGGAGGTCGCCCGCGTGGTGAAGCGGGTGCGCGGGGCTGTCGACGTCGTGTCCGACCCGGTACGCGGCAAACCGTATGTCGACATTCGGATCGACCGCGAGCGGGCCGCCCGACTCGGCGTCCGCGCGGGCGATGTCAACGAGCTGATCGAGATCGCGATGGCCGGAAAAGCGGTGACGTCGACGGTCGAGGGACGTGAGCGGCACCCCGTCGTCGTCCGCTTTCCCCGGGCGCTCCGCGCGGATGAGGAATCGATCGGCAACCTGATGGTTACCTCACACGGTCGATCTCCCGGCCCGAGGCCGGGCGCGGGTTCGACCGGCCTCGAACCTCGCGGGTCCTCAGCCCGGGCGGTTCCGCTTTCCGAGGTCGCTGAAATCCGAGTCGTTGAGGGACCCGCCACGATCAAGGGAGAAGACGGTCTGCTGCGGAATTACGTCCGCCTCAGCACCCGCGATCGCAACGCCGCCGACCTGGTCGCCGAGGCCCGAGAGGCCGTTCGTCGAGAGACCAAACTGCCGGACGGCGTCTACCTGGAGTGGACCGGGCCGTTCGAGCATGAGATCCGGGCGCGTCGGACGCTGATGGCGGTCGTGCCGGTCGTGATCGCTCTGATCTTCGCGATCCTCTACTGGACCTACCGCGACGCCGCCGACGCTCTGATGATGATGACGGCCGTCCCTGGCGCGATCGCCGGAGGGCTCTTCTTTCAGTGGCTCATGGACCTCAAGTTCTCGACGACCGTCTGGGTCGGTTACATTGCCTGCTTCGGCATGGCCACATCAACCGGCATCATCATGCTGGTCTACCTGCGCGAGGCCGTCGACCGAGCCGGCGGCCTGGAGAACCTGAGCCCCGACGACCTGCGCCAGGCCGTCCTGAACGGGGCCGTCCACCGGCTCCGGCCGAAGCTACTGACCGAGGGGACCGTGGTTCTTGGGCTGGCGCCGATGCTCTGGTCCGACGGCGTGGCCTCGGAGATCATTCGTCCGATGGCCGCTCCCGTACTCGGCGGGATCCTCGTCGCCGACGAGGTCATCGACCTGTTCCTCCCGATCCTCTTTTACTGGGTCAGGCGCCGGCGATGGGCGAGGATCAGGACTCTCCATCCCAAGGTCCGAGACCTGCCGCGACCTCCGGCCGGACCTGGGGCTTCTCGCTGAAACGTTCCCCGATGCCATCGCGAGATCGGGAAACGACGAGAACGCGAAAACGACGGGCATCGGCAGGGAAACGTCTCACCCCCTTCTCCTACCTATCCACGATGCGCCATGATGGTTCCCTCGACCGCCTTGCGACCAGGTCGGCCGCACGGTTAATATTGAATGCCAATATCGGAGAGCCAAAGTCGTGAGCGAACTGCTGGTGAAGATGTTCTTCGGCGGGTTCGTCCGGATGCACGTGTTGTATCACGCCGTGAAGGAGCCCGTTTTTGGGGTCGAGATGATGGAGGAGCTTGGGCGACACGGTTATGAGGTTGGCCCGGGGACGCTTTATCCAATCCTGCATCAGCTTGAAGAGGCCGGTTATCTCTCGGCGCATGCCGAGGTCGTCGACGGCAAGCGCCGGAAGTATTATCGGGCCACACCTGAGGGCGAAAAGGCACTCGAAGAGACCAAGGTCCGGCTTCGCGAGCTGGTCAAGGAGGTGCTGCACGACGACCCTCCGACCCCCTCCATCCGACGAACCGAGCGAGACCGCGATTGACCCGCGGGCCTGTCGTTCCTGACGAAATGGAGATGGGCACGTTGAGGAGTCAGAGCGTGTCCCCGTTATGTCAGAGCCTGGAAAGCATCGACCCTCCCTCGAACCCGAACCATCCCCTCACCCGGATTCGATGACCCCATGAACCCGATCGTCTTCGCGATGCGGCGGCCGATGACCGTGATGGTTGCCGTGGTCGCCGTCGCCCTCTTCGGTGCGCTGGCCGTCGCCCGGATGTCGATCGATATCTTTCCCAGCCTGAATCTGCCCGTCGTCTACGTCTGCCAGCCCTACGGTGGCATGGACCCAGCGCAGATGGAAGGTTACCTGGTCGGATTTTACGAGCAGCACTTCTTATATATCAGCGGCATCGAACACATCGAATCAAAATCGATTCAGAGTGCCTCGGTGATGAAGATCTTCTTCCAGCCTGGCACCAACATGGCGGAAGCCATGGCGCAAGTCATGGCTCAGGTTGAACGTTCTAAGTCTTACATGCCAAAGGGTACGGTCGATCCGTTTGTTTTGCGATTCGACGCCGGTAACGTGCCTGTTGGCTACCTGGTTTTCTCGAGCCCGACGCGAACGGTCGGAGAAATTCAAG
>DAIDJI010000644.1 GCA_027451455.1 Planctomycetales bacterium
AACTTGATCGCATTCTTCACGAGGTTCCAGAAGACCTGCTGGAGCCGGATCGGGTCGGCGTGGACGTCGTGCCGGCGTGCCGAGAGTTCCATGATGAGGGCGAGGCCGGCCTGGTTCAGATCGTCCCGGCAGATTTCGGCGACGCGGTGGATCAACTCGTGGGCGTCGACCAGCTCGCGTTTCAGGTGGAGCTTGCCGCCTCGGACGCGGGTCAGGTCGAGGAGGTCGTCGATCAGGCGGACTTCCAGGTTGACATTGCGCCGGATCATTTCGAGGGCGGGACGAATCGACTCGGGAGTCTCCGGCCGTTCGAGGATCGCGGCGACCGTCGCCAGGATCGGGCTGAGCGGGGTGCGGAACTCGTGGCTGAGGGTCGCGAGGAACCGGTCCTTCTCGCGGTTGGCGGCCTCGGCCTCGGCCCTCGCGGCGTGCTCGCGGAGGGCCCGGGCCTGGTTGGCCTCGCTTCGGCGGCGGGCGGTGATGTCGTGGACGACCAGGAGCCATCCGCCGCCCTCGGCCGGGTGGCCGACGAGTGGGGAGAGGCGAATCTCGCAGGTCATCGCCGGGCTCTCGCCATCGATTGCGGTGGAGAGGTCGATCGTCATCCCGATCGGGCCCTGGATCGGGTCGAGCCGATCGGCCAGCGCGGGCCATTTGGCCAGCGCCCGGGCGGCCGGCTCGCCGAGGGCGCGGGCCCTCGGCAGGCTGAGGAAGCGCTCGGCGGCCGGATTCAGCTCGAGGATCCGGGCGCGTCCGTCGAGGACCGCGACGGCGTCGTCCATCCGACGGACGACCGTCTCCCAGGCGACCGGCCGGAGGTCGAGCAGGCGATACCGCCCAAGCGCCGGGAAGAACGCCAGGCCGGTCACCCCGAAGGCCAGCGCCACGGTGTCGACGTGAACGAAGCCGAAGACATCGAAAAGCTCCAGGGCGTTGACGACCCAGGGGACCAGCAGGCCCAGGAGCATGATCGCGGCCTGAACCCGAAAGATACCGGCGGATCGGATCAGGGCGCAGACCAGGAGCAGGGCCGAAGCGGCGGCCATCGCATAGCAGACGGCCAGGTGCGCCGAGAAGGCGGGTCCGTGGGTCGCCACGGCAAATCTGTGGCCGTCGATTGAGACGCTCTCGATCGATCTCCAGTAGAGGTGATGCCAGGAGTTGGTCCAGGCCAGGAGCGTCAGGACGACCGAGGGTGCCGCGATCGCGGTGAACCGGCCCGGGGTCAGCCAACGATGGAGCCCGGTGTATCCCAGAACGAACGCGAGCAGGCCGAGCATCGTGATCGAGGCACCCGCGGCCCGCAGGGCGAAGCAGGCCCGCTGGATCGGCTCGGAATCGACCACCAGCTCGACGGCCTGGAAGAGAGCCCAGGCGGCCTCGCCGGCCATCATCGCCGCGAAGGCCGTCGCGATGGGGACCGACCCGAGGCGACGGCGATGCCAGGCCAGCACCGAGAGCCACCCGGCAATAAGCACCGTCATCCCGAATGGGATCGCTTCGGCATTGGGCTGGAACGGGAACTGGAACATGGTCGCCCCGATCTCCGCCCGGCCCCAACATCGGGCTCGGGGGCGCTGGATGCAAGACGATGAGATGAAAACGATTCGGGGTCGTTGTCCTCGACCCGACCGCCAGGGCCTCGCGAGAGATCCTCACGAGGTCCGAGACGCCTCTTCGTTCCGATTCCCCGCCCTGGGGCCACCCAGATCCGACCTCGCCCGTTGAAGAGCGCTCGCGATCGGACCTCAAGATCCCTATGATAACCAATCGGCCCAGAAACCGGCGAGACATCGTCCGATCCCCAGACCATTGTACGTCCCGGGCAAGCACCCGGTGTGCCCCGACGGAACCGAACGAGGGCCTCCCAGCGGACCGACATGGATATTATCTACCGGTACGACCCCTACACGCCGATCGTTCCTCGTCAACTCGACGATGCTGTGGCCGCCATCGAGTCCCTCCGCCAGGGACACGAGCGGTATGCCAGCATCGTCGGCCGGGTTCAGCGCGAGTTTCTGGGGGAGCCATCCGAAGGACCACTGGTGATCCCCTCCGACCCCATGTCGCTCGGGATGCCCACACTCTCCAACGCGCCGCCGGTGCAAACGCCGTTTGCTCTCGTGCTGGGCTGTTCGGATGCGCGCGTGCCGATCGAGCGTATTTTCGATCAATCGCTGAATGATCTGTTTGTGATCCGGGTCGCCGGGAACGTGCTCGGGGTGGAGTGCCTGGGGAGCATCGCGTTCGCGGTGAACCACCTGGGAGACAGCCTGAAGCTTCTGATCGTCCTCGGACATAGCTCGTGCGGGGCGGTCGGGGCCGCCGTCGACTCCTATCTGGCGCCCAAGGATTACGCCAACATCGCATTCACGCACTCACTCCGGTCGCTGGTCGACCGGATTCAGGTGGCTGTCCGGGGCGCCGCGACGGCCCTTGACCGGCTGGTCGGACCGAATGTGTCGAAGCATCCGGCGTACCGATCGGCGCTGGTGGAGGCGTCGGTCTACGTAAACGCCGCGATCACGGCCTACGACGTCCGCCGCGAGGTCGAGCGGCTGGGCGTCGGGACGCAGGCGGTCCGGGTGGTTTACGGGGTCTACGACCTTGTCGAACAGCGGGTCCGGGCGCGTCCGTCGGGCGGTCCTGCCCAGGCGGGGGCCCCCATCGACGTCTTCGCCGAGATCCCCACCGATCACGACGCCTTCTCCGAGATGGCCGGCGAGATCGCCCGGGCCGTCGCGGGGCGAAAACTGGGGGTCAGTGGTCCCTGATCCGCATTCCGACCGCCGGGATGGCCGGCGGAGGGCTCGCGCGATCGAGACTCGAGGAAACCGGACGAAAGGCAGCGGCGAGCGCGGGAGGGATTACCGCTTCGCCGACTCGATCCCGATCTGGTACTCGTGCAGCCCCTGGTTGTACCGGATCGCGAGGATTCCCGACCCGTACGCCGAGGCATACGGACCGGTTCCGCCGGTCACGATGAAAATGTAGCGGTTCGACGGACCCGCCGCTGTCTTGATTTGCACGCTTCCCTTGCTGTTGGCAAGGGTTAGCGTGGCGTTGCTCAGGTTGGGCTGGTGCCCGGGCGCGATCACGGTATCCGTCAGCGCCAGCGAGGCCGAGACGTGGTTCAGCGTCTGGACCTGCCCGGACAGCAAGAACGTCGAGACGTGGATGCCGTCCTGGCCGACCGTCCCGTTGGGAATCCCCGAGACGACCCCGTTGAGCATGATGTGCGTGACCTGCGCCTCGGCCCGATGAACCATCGTGGCGTGATGGGGATGGTGCGGGGCGTTGGGCATCGTCGCCGAGAGCAGGAGCCGGCCCTCCATCGCGTCGAAGGTCGGTGTGCGTCGGGCGGTCCTGTTCATGGCTTCCTCCTTGTTGTGGACCCATTCCGTTCCGATCGGATGGCCAGCCCGGCGGCGTTCCGGCTCGGCCGGACGCCGACCATACCCCAGATCGCCCAATCGGGCAATCCGAAGCGCCGAGCCTGCGAACACATCCACCAGGCCAGGTCAGGATAAGCGGCGATCGAATCCGCGACGAGGGAACCATCGCCGGGATGCCGGATGGGCCGCGCAGCGGGAGGATGGTGCGCGAGGACGACGACGAGGACGAGAGCGAGGGGGGGCCGGGAACGGTCTCTGAGAGGAGGCCGTTCCCGGTCGAGAGGTGCGGACTAGGCAGCGCGCCGCATCCGGCGCCGGAGGACCGCGCCGGCCGGGACGGCGCCACCGATCAGCAGCAGGATCATCGACGA
>DAIDJI010000645.1 GCA_027451455.1 Planctomycetales bacterium
CCTCACCGGCAAGTTGACCGGCCCTCGTTGCGTGATCCGAATCCGGACGAACATGGAATGCTACTACGATCAGGCGTTCATCGCGGTCCGTGATTCCGGGGCCGAGAAGTCGCTCCGGATCGCGACGCTTCCGGTCGCCTCGGCGACGCTCGGCCATCGCGGCTACACACGCGAGGTCTCGCCCGACGGCCGCCTGCCTCTGCTCTACGATTACGACTATGTGGACCCGGCCCCGCTCGCCTGGTTCTCGGGGAAGATGACGCGGTACGGCGACGTCCGCGAGCTGCTCACCTCCGACGACGACCACCTCTGCCTGGTCGGACCGGGTGATGAGATCCGGATCGAGTTCGACGCCTCGTCGCTGCCGAAGCTTTCAGAAGGCTGGACGCGAAGCTTCGTCCTGCGATCGTACGGCTATTGCAAGGACGCCGACCCGTTCACCGCGAAAAGCGAGACCGTGGGCCCGCTCCCCTGGCGCGGGATGCCGCCGTTCCCGTTCGGGCCGGAGGTGAAGCGTCCCGAGGATCCCGCATACCGGGCCTATCTCCGCGAATATCAGAGACGCACGGCCGGCGGCGAGTGAGGCGAGACAATCGTCGGCGGGAGCCAGCTCCCACAGGGGATCCGGGTCGGTCGTCCCGGAATCGCTGGCTCGACCATCGATGACGGGACGCCCGCAATGCGATGGCTTCAGCGGGGCGGGCGCCGCTCCCGCTCGCGCTCGTACTCAGTCGGGGGGCGTTCGCGGGGCACCTGGGCGCCCCATTGAGGACGTCGGAACTCGCCGCGCATCGCGGGACCGCCCATCTCGGAACGACGTCCGACCCCCGGCTGGCCGAGGCCCCATCGCTCGTTCATCATCGGGCGCCCAGCGAACGGGGCCTCGCGAGGGGCGATCGTCCCGCGCTGGCCCTCGGCCGCCGGATGGGCGCCGGGGTGGGCCGCCGGGTATCCGCCTCCGAAATGACGCTCTGCCGGGTGGCCCTCACCTCCGGCGCGGGCCATCATCGCGGGGTGCGCCCCGACCGGCGATCGCGGCAGCTCGGCCGTCCGCGGACGGCTCGCCGGACCGCTCGCTGCGGCTCGACGTTCCTGTTGCACGCGCTGCTCCCGCATCTGGTGCAGCTCGGCGGCCTGCTGACGGATCTGCTGACGCTCCGACGCCGCGACCCGCTCCAGCCGCAGGTTCTGGCCCGCGAGCCGGTCGACGGCAAGCTGACGCAGGGGCATCGCCAGGCTTCGGTGGTCGATCACGTTGATGTTCCTCGTGATCGAGACGTCTCGCATCACGCGGACCTGCTCGGCATACGTTCGCGGTGGACGCAGGGCGACGTTCTCCCGGCGCAGGGCGTAGGCCTCGCGAACCTGCATTGCCCATCCCGGGTTCTCGCGAACGTTCACAACCGCGTAGTACGAGAAAAGCGGGTCGTAGAAGACCGGCGGGCCGGTCGCCACACTGAACGAGAACCACGGGACAATCCCGACGCTCACGAAGTTCGGCGCGTAGTAGTCGCCGAAGAGGTACTGACCGGTCCCGACCGAGACAAACAGGTTCGACGTCATCGCCGATCCGACGATCGCGACCGAGGGCGTGTAGACGAATCCCACCTGGGTATAAACGGGCTGCGGGTAGTAGACCGGTGCGAACATCAGCCCGCGATTGGCGACGGGGAGGTCCCAGTAGCCGGGGACAAACAGGTAGCCGGTGGGGCTCCAGACGTAGTGTGCGGGAATCCAGACCCATCCCGGCTGGATGGCCGCCCAGAAGCCGGGCCGCCAGGCGTATCCGCCGCCCTGCCACGACCAGTAACCGGGCGTCCAGACGGTGTTCGGCCCCGGCTGGGGCGAGGTCGGGCCGTTTTCCAGGCTCCCCGGCGGCGAGGGGAGATAGGTCGCCTGGGGCGATCCCGACGTACCTGGACCGGCGGCCGGAATCCAGCAGCCGGGGACCCACTGGTAACCGTCGTCAACTGCGTTCCAGTAACCGGGGACCCACTGCGTCCCGGGCGGCGGCTCGCGCCAGACGCCGCTGACCCAGAGGTAATCGTTCCGGGTGGTATCCCAGGACCAGTAGCCGGGAATCCACTGGATGTTCACCCCCGCCGGTTTCTGGTCCGGCGGCATCTCCTGGATCGGCTCCGGCGGTTGCTTCGAAACGATCGCTCCCGCCCTGGGATCGTGGACCACCGGCGCCGCGAAGGCTTCATGCACCGGGCCCTGCGTCAGCACCTGACCGCCCGAGGCGTCGGGCGCCTCGTCCGCGCCGATGGGTGTCGGAGCAGGGGGAGGGTCCTGCGCCCGGGTCGCCAGCGAGCCCGCGATCCAGAGTCCGACGACCGCCGCGGCGCAGGTCGTCCGCCGCCCGATTCGAGGAATCGCCACGTCCACCCTCCTCGCGACTGATCGCGATCCGAATCCATCCGGAGGCGCGGGGATGCACCCCGCGGGGCCGGGATTCTACCTGGGCCCGACGATTCCGTCAGCAGGAGTCTGAGAAACCCACCAGCTTCACTCTTCCGGAGCGCAAATCGTGGAATCAAGGTAGCATACCGTAGCTCCGGACACACAGGCGCCCGGCGATGCCGAACCGACCTGACGCCGAGGCCACTACCGAACCGAACTCCGCGACATTATGGAGTTCCTCGCGAGCCTCAAGTTGCCTCGCAAGCCTTGCTTACCCAGGGTGATTGATCCCAGGGGTCTCATTTTCCACTGCCGCCTCCCGCAGGCGCCGGTGCCGGTTGAGAAGCCCCGTCCTCCGCCGGTGCCGGTAACGGTTCCAGATCCGTCACTGGCGGCACTGTAGGCCGTTGCGGACCGTTCTCCGCCGGCGGTGCGGGCGGCGATTCGAGGGTTCCATCAGCCGGCGGCGGTTCGGCCACCGGTTGCGGATTCGCTTCCGCCACCGCGCCCTTATGAGAAAAGAAGTGCCAGAAATGCTTCTTACGGAGGGTTTGCAGCGCTTGCGAGGTGATCGGCGGAGTTAAATAGGCCCCGCCGCCCAGTGCTTGATAGGTGTTCACAACGGCCGACAGTTGCTCCTTCTTGGACTCGATCAATGTCCTTCTCGCATCGAAGAGGTCACGCTGGGCGAATAGCACATCGATGTATTCGATTCCGCCTACACCCGACTGATAAAGCTTGGTGGCGTCATCGACGGAGCGCTCGAGCGCCTTCACCTGTTCTTTCTTGATCTCGATGCTCTTGAGGTAATTCTGCACCTTGGCCATGCGGGTGACCACCTCGGTGAAGGCGTTGAGGAGAGTGCGCTGATAGCTGTAAAGGGCCTGCAATTGCCGAGCATTCGCGCTGAAGTAGTCGGCCTTGATCCCCTTCCGATTAATCATCGGCACGATCAGGTTGCCGACGGCCTGGCCAACCAGGGCTTCCGGAGTCATGAATAGATAGGCTGGATTGAATGCATCGTAGCCGACGCCAGCGAGGATGAACCCCTTGGGATAGAAGTTTTTCCGGGCGACCAGCACGTCGAGCCCGGTGGCGGCCAGTTCGCGCTCGGCCCGTCGGACGTCGGGGCGGAACTGGAGGAGCTGCGCGGGCACGCCGATCTTTAGCGTCTGCAAGTTCAGATCGATGAATTCTTCGAGAGATTTGCCGGAGGAGCGATCGACGAGCTGCGGGTAACGGCCGGCGAGGAAGTTGATTCGATTTTCGGTCTGGATGATGTCCTGCTGGACGATCAGCTTTTCACTCTGATTCCTGCGAACCTCGCCCAGGAACCGCTGGACGGCCAGGTCAGTGCC
>DAIDJI010000646.1 GCA_027451455.1 Planctomycetales bacterium
CCGCAACGCGACGTCGAGTCGCAGGAGCCTTGCCCCATGCGAGCGAGAGTCTGCATCCTGCCGATCCTCCTGGGGATGGCATGCGTCGGCTGCGGCGGCCCGACGTCCACGAAGCCGGCAAGCCAGCACACGGGCCTCGTCAATGAGTTGCCCGATAAGAAGGGTTTCTTCGAGATCGACACCCGGACCGCCGGAGGCGCCCCCGCCAAACGCGGGGCTCGGGCGAAAAAGGCGGCTCCGCATCCGATCGTGGTCCACTTCTACGGCCCCGATGGCACCACCGAACTGACCCCAGCGCCCACCGACGTCTCGATCCGGATCGGCGGCGAGGGCTCGGCCGAAGTCCCACTCAAACCTCAGTCAGGAGGCGGATTCGCTACTGAGCCCGGCGATTATCCGACCGCCTTCCGGGGTCAGCTCAAGGCAACGATCGATGGTCAGACCCTTGAGGCGCCTTTCATGATCCGATGACCGGGCCACCTCCGGTCTCTCGATACCGAGGCGGTCGTCCTTCGCCTGCCGCCTTTCTCCCCATCCTGATACCCAACGCCCCCGTGCCCTGGGCCTCTTGTGGATCGGGATTGCGGCCGGTCGCCTCCGGACGGTATTGGTAGACGTTCCGCCGTCGCGAGGTGCGACCGGCGCGCCTCCGCCGCCTTGCCGAGGGAATCCCGTGGGCCTCCGAATCCGAAGGATCGACTGCGCCAGCGACGACGCGAACCGGGCGATCGCCGAACTCCGAGAGCAGCTAAGCCCGCGAGGGAACGTGGTCAGCCCCGAGGGACGAGCCCGGACCGTCGCCGCCTTCGGCGAGCCGCTCTTGCCCACACAGGTCGTCGAGCGGATCTGTGACGACGTCGCCGCGCGCGGCCTGGATGCCCTCCTCGACTTCACCAGGCGCCTCGATGGGGTCGACCTCGACGCCAGCCGCATCCGTGTCCGGCCGGACGAGCTGGAGGCCGCTTACCAGAAGGCTGACCCCGCCTACCTGGCGACGATCGGCCGCGTCCGCGACAACGTGACCGCCTACCAGAAGGCGATCCTCCACCATGACGTCCGGATGGAAGCCACCCCGGGCGTCCGCCTCGGGCTCCTCTATCGACCGCTCCGAAGAGCGGGCGTCTGCATCCCGGGCGGTGCGGCGGCCTACCCATCGAGCCTTTTAATGACGGTCGTCCCCGCGCAGGCGGCGGGCGTCGCCGAGGTCGCGGTGATCGTCCCGCCGACCCGTTTCGGCGGCTTCAACGACGACATCCTCGCCGCCTGCCACGCCCTCGGCGTCACCGAGGTCTACCGCGTGGGCGGAGCCCAGGGCGTCGCGGCGCTGGCGTATGGCGTCGCCGAGATCGGCCTGCGACCGGTCGACAAGATCGTTGGTCCAGGCAACCTCTTCGTTGCCCTCGCCAAGCGGCACGTCTTTGGAACGGTCGATATCGACAGCATCGCCGGCCCGAGTGAGGTCGTCGTGATCGCGGATGCCTCGGCCCGCCCCGAATACCTCGCCGCCGACCTCATCAGCCAGGCCGAGCACTCGCCGGGCGCGAGCATCCTCTTGACTTGGGACCCTTCGCTGATCGACCGCGTGATCGCCGCACTCGAAACCCAGTTCGCCCTCCTGAGCCGAGGCGACCTCGCTCGCGAGAGCCTCGAACGCTTCGGCGCCCTGGTTCTGACCCGATCCGAGAACGAGGCCGTGGATCTCTCCAACGCGATCGCGCCGGAGCACCTGCACGTCTCGACGTCCGACCCCGATCGCCTGGTCGCTCGCCTGACCGACGCCGGCGCGATCTTCCTCGGTCACGAGACGCCGGTGGCCTCGGGCGATTACGCGGCGGGACCCTCGCACGTTCTGCCAACGGGCGGGACGGCACGATGGGCCTCGGGCCTCTCGGCGAACGACTTTCTCCGCCGGACGAGCCTGATCGGCCTCTCGCACGCGGGCCTGGAAACGCTGGCCCCCGAAATCCGCCTGCTGGCCGACAAGGAAGGTCTGTCGGCCCACAGGCTGAGCGTGGACCTCCGCCTCAGCGCAGGAGAGCCGCGCCCATGATCGCCGAAGAGCCCGAGACGTGCACCGTCCGCCCGGCCACGCCCGACGACTGCTCGCTGATCGCCGAGATGGTTCGCGAGCTCGCCGAGTACGAGCGCCTGGCCGACCAGGCGAAGGCCACCGCCGAGGATTTCCTCTGCCACCTCTTCGGCGACCGTCCCTCGGCTGAGGCCGCCATCGTCGAGGTGGGCGCCCAGCCGGTTGGCTTCGCCCTCTGGTTCACGACCTTCTCGACGTTCCTGGGCCGCCCGGGAATGTACCTGGAAGACATTTACGTTCGCCCGACGTACCGCGGTCGAGGGATCGGCAAGGCGATCCTGGGGCGGCTCGCCCGGCTCGCGATGGACCGGGGCTGCGGCCGGCTCGAATGGTCGGTCCTCAACTGGAACACCCCGGCGATCGGCTTCTACGAGGCGATGGGCGCCCGTCCGGTCGGCGAGTGGACCGTCTACCGCCTCACCGGCGAGCCCCTGCGGCTCCTGGCCGAGGCCGGATCGTTGGAGCCAAAGGTCAGCCCATGACCCGCCTCTTCCGCCCGAACGTCGTGAGCATGGCCGGCTACGTCCCCGGCGAACAGCCCCGCGGCGGCGGCTTTATCAAGCTCAACACCAACGAGAACCCGTACCCTCCCTCGCCGAAGGTGCTCTCGGCGATCGTTGAGGCGGTGACCGACCGCCTTCGCCTCTATCCCGACCCCATGGCCACCGCCTTTCGAGAGGCCGCCGCCAACCTCCACGGCATTGATCCGTCGATGATCCTCGCCGGCAACGGTTCCGACGACGTCCTCACGATTATCACCCGGGCCTTCGTTGGTCCCGGCGACCCTGCCGCCTACGCCACCCCCAGCTACCTTCTCTACAAGACCCTCATCCAGCTCCAGGACGGCCGGGCCGTTGTTGTCCCCTATTCGGCCGACTGGACCCTTGACCTCTCCGCCCTGAAGGTTCCCGGCCTGAGGCTCGTCTACATCGCCAATCCCGACAGTCCCTCGGGCACCGCGATGACGCGCGACCGGATCGTCGAGATCTTGCAAGCGGTCGATTGTCCGGTCCTCCTCGATGAGGCGTACGGCGATTTTGCCGATCCGGAATGCCACAGCATTCCGCTTTTGAAGGATCATCCCAACCTGATGGTCTCTCGGACGTTCAGCAAAGGATACAGCCTGGCAGGGATCCGGCTGGGATTTCTGGCGGCCTCGTCGGAGATCATCGACCAACTGGTGAAGGTGAAGGACTCGTACAACTGCGACGCTCTGAGCCAGGCGGCCGGAGTCGCGGCGCTCGGAGACCAGCCTTACCTCGCCGAGACGCGATCGAAGGTCATCGCGACGCGAACCCGACTCGCCTTGGCCCTGCGGGCGCTCGGCTACGAGGTCCCGGAGAGTCACTCCAATTTCGTCTGGGCGACCGCCGGCCCACCCTCGCGGGAGGTTTTCGCGAGGCTCAAGGAGCGCCGGATTCTTGTCCGACTGATGAGCTACCCGGGATACCCCGAGGGCCTGCGCGTAAGCGTCGGCACGGACGAGGAGATCGACCGCTTCCTCGACACCCTTCGAGAGATCATCTGAACGGATCAACGACCCATGAGCCGACGAGCTGAGATCGCCCGAAAAACCCATGAAACCGAGATTCGCCTGGCGATCGACCTCGACGGCCAGGGCCGGGCCGAGGTGGCCACCGGTATCGGATTCCTCGACCACATG
>DAIDJI010000647.1 GCA_027451455.1 Planctomycetales bacterium
CAGGATCGTGGCACGCGAAATATAACGGGCCACTGGTTCATCGAGAATGCCCTCCATTCCATCGGCCCGACGCTCGGGTTCGACCTGGAGATCGAGGTCAACGTCCCGCACATCCTCAGCCCGATCCTGGCCCACCAGGGGGATTTCGTCATCGACGTGCTGGAACAACTTCGCGTCGACGAGGTCGGGTTCCGGACCGAGGGGATCGAGGTCGTTCCGGCGGCGACACCGTTTCGCCAGTTGATCCACCTGGTGGCCCAATCCACCGAGACGCTCTTCCCGGTGGTCGACCGCCAGGGGAAGCTCTCAGGGATTTTTACCCTCCGTGATCTCCGGCTGGCCCTGATCGGATCGGACTGGGGACCCCTGGTCCTGGCCGACGACCTGGCGCATCGGCCGGTTCTGACCGTGACGCCCGACGACAACCTTCACACAGCGCTCCGGCGGATGACCGAGTTGAACGTCGACGAACTGCCGGTCGTCGACCTCGACGACCGGACGCGGCTGCTCGGCCTGTTGAGTCGTCGTCGCCTGACGCTGGCGTATACCTCGATGATCGAGCGGCTCCGATCGCCGGCCGCCACCGAGGAGAAGCCCAGCCGATCGGGCGAGGTGGTCCCGGCGCCCTGAGCCGAGGCTTCGAATCATTGATCTCAGTCGGTGTATCCACGGGACGTACATGGGTCGGGCTCTTCGCCCTGCCGAAGCTTCTCCTTCGCCTTCCGCCTGGCGCTACGTACCAGCTTCTGGAGCAGCTTCCCGCCGTATTTGGTGTGCATGCCCATACGACAGCGGCGGCAACTGCAGCCCTTCATGTTGTTGCTCATGTCCGAGGTCTCCACTCGCAGGCTCGGCCTCGCTCTGACGCGAATCGGAACGCGCCGGAGTCCTCCGCCCGACTAAATCGGCGGGATCGAGGCCCGGATCTCGTCGAGGAGCGCCCGGGTGCCGTGCTCTTCGCACCATCGATGGACGTAATCCCAATCAATCCGATCGGCCTGAACCAGGATGACATCGCGGGCGTCGTCGCGGTCCTTCGAGCGGTTGGCAAGGAGCGCCCAGCGCAGCTTGGTCACGATCACGTCTTCGGGCGTCGGCAACCAGACCTCGCGTCCGAGGGTGCGGACCATTTGCCTCCGCCGAAACCGCTCCTGCCCGTGCGAATCACTGCCAAGAAGAAAGAATTCGATCTTGAAGGCCGTCCCGACCGCCTCGGCGATATACCGCCGAGTCATCGTAACTGTTTCGAAGCTCATCTGGGGATCGATCCGGATGGATGGGGCGAGCCGGCGAGCCAGATCCATGATCGAAGCCTCGCCCAGTTCGAGCACGAAATCCGCATCTTCGGTCAATCGCGGGATGCCATAGACATTGGTCGAATAGGAGCCGACGAGGATGTAGGGGATTCCGCTATCCTCCAGGGCTCCGATCACTTGCAAGACGGCCTCGTGCCCGCTCACGAGCGGCCCTCCAGACGTCGCCTGAGGGCAAGCCGCTCGCGCAGGATTTCTTGCACTCGCTCCTCACTGATCCCAGGATTCTGATGTCGGATGCCGTCACAGGCGATCTGGCAAGCGGCCTCGAACAGCTCGGCTCCAGCCCACAACTTCTGATCGATCGGCGTCCGACGCGCACGAAGCACCCGCTCCCGATAGATCGCGTCGACCAGTTCCTGAGTCGGTCCCATCGTCTTCCCCCTCCCCGCGTGTCGTTACCTCCTTAATCATCCTGCATCCGATCAAGGCCGCGGTCAATCTCGGACGCCCTTCGTCCGCGCTAGCTCCTCATACAGCGAGGCGAACCGCTCGACCATGTCCGATGCCCGGAAATCGGCCTCGACCCGGGCTCGGCCCGCCTCGCCGAGTCGGCGCGCCTGCTCGGGGTCGCGGGCGAGGTCGCGGATCGCGCGCGCCAGCTTCACCTGATCGCCGATCGGGACCAGGATTCCGGTCTCACCGTCGACCACCACCTCGGTCGTCCCAGGCGCCGAGGTCGCCACCACCGGCTTCCGCGACCGCATCGCCTCGAGCACCACGTTCGGCAACCCCTCATAAACGCTCGGCAAGACAACCATGTCGGCCGCGGCGAGCAGTCTAGGGATATCCTCACGATGACCGACGAACCGGACCCGATCGTCGAGCCGGTAGGCCGACGCGGTCTGCCGGAGCCGGTCGCGCAGCGGACCGTCGCCGGCAATCACCGATCGGACGTCGGGCTGGACATGCTGCACCAGGTCGAGCGCCTTGAGCAACACATCCACACCCTTTTGCTCGGCGAGCCGCCCCGCGAAGAGGACCATCGGCGAGCCGGCCGGGAAGCCCAGCTCGGCGCGGACGGCGTCGCGGTCGACCTCGGGCGGTTCCTCGTCGCCGATCCCCGAATAGATCATTGTCAGCCGGTCGTTGGGGACACCGAGGCCCCGATAGAAGTCGACGACCGCGTTCGAATTCCCAACCAGCCGGTCGCACCAGGTCGCGAGCTTTCGGTCGACCCACCGCTCGGATCGCCCCTTCCAGAGGTCCACGGCCATCTCGGAGACGACCACCACCGGGACGCCCGCCCGCCGCGCGGCCACCCGGCCGTACGCGCTCGCCGCGAAGATCCAGGTCTGCACCACGTCGAACCGCCGCGACTTCAGGAACCGAGAGAGCCGGGCCAGCGCGAACGGGTCGACCTTCCACGTCTTGCCGATCACCGTTAGCGGGATACCGGCCTCGCGCAATTCCGACTCCAGCGGGCCGGATCGCGTGAGCGCCGCCACCTCGACCTCAAACCGGTCGCGCGGCAGGCCCTTCGCCAGCATCACCATCTGCTTCTCGGCCCCCGATCGGTCAAGCGTCGGGATCAATTGCAGGATTTTTAACATCTTGATTCGCCGTTCGTCGTCTGATGTCCGATGTTCTGCGGCCTCGCAAGCCGCTCGAAGAGCCGGAGGTGATCCCGGGCCACGCGTCGGATCGAGAACTCCTGCTCGACGCGGCTCCTTGCCGCGCGGCCCATGTGGAAGGCCCGGTCGAAGTTGGACCACTGTTCGAGGATCACTCGGGCGAGCGCCCCGGGGTCGTCCGGTGGGGCGAGGCGGCCGTGCTTGAAGTCGGCGACGATCCGGCGATTACCCGGGATCGACGAGGCGGCCAGAGGAATCCCCATCGCCATCGCCTCCAATAATGCGATGCTCATTCCTTCCTCACGCGAAGGAAGCACGAAGAGATCCGCCTCGCGGAGTACGGCCGATGGATCGGCCAGAACACCGGCGAACTCCACCGCCTGGCCCCGTCCGATCGAGAGATTCCGGTCGTGCGCACGCCGCTCCAGGGCGGGCCGCTCGGGGCCCTCGCCGATCAGGATCAGGCTGGCCGAGGGATGAGCCGTGCGCACCGTCGGCCAGGCGTCGATCAGCGTGTCGAGCCCCTTCTCGGGCGCCAGGCGACCGACGTACGCCGCCCTCGGCGACAATCGCCAGTCGGGGCGACGCTGCCACGATTCCAGGGGAACCGGAACGCCGTTCGGAATCGAGACGATCGACGGACGCGGACCCGTGCCCTCGGGCCAGACGCCGGCCAGCTCGGCCTCGATCGCCTTCGAAATCGCGACGATCGCCGTGGCCTCGCGACACCGGCGCCGGATTTGGAGGCCGAAGGTTCCCCACGATTGCCAGGCGAGATCGCCGGTCGCGCCGGCGCCCTCGGGACGGAGAACGACCGGAAACCCCAGCCGGCGCCCCGCACCGACCGCGACATAAGCGTCGTGCT
>DAIDJI010000648.1 GCA_027451455.1 Planctomycetales bacterium
ACGGTCTGCTGTGTCGTGGTTGGAGTCGGGGCGGTTGTCGTCGCGGCCCCCTGGTTCTCGACGGACATATTCAGTTCCTCAATCGCGTGTGAGAATCTTCGGGGTCAGTCCCAGATCGACCAGGGCCAGGCTGTCGCGGTCCCCTGGCAGTCCCAGCACGCCCAGGAATCCCAGTTCCTCGACCGGCCGTAGCCCTTGCAGGCCTGGCATGGATAGAGCCGCCTAAGGATCGCGTTTGACCGAAGTCGGACCTCGGGATCGGAGTGGCGTCGACCCCAGAACAGCCAGCGCGGGTCCCCGACCGACGCCGCCCGCATCGCCTCGGACGCTTCTTCTCGATCGCGCCACACCGGCGCACCCAGTCGATCGATCAGGCCACGATAGGGTTCGGGCGGCCCCCGATCGGGCCGGGCGTCGATCACGAACTCCTCAACAGCCCGCGCCAGCACCAAGTCGTCGCGGATGGCTCCGCCGTCCGACTGCCAGGACGGCGCGGCCAGCACGATGGCCAGGATCGGGATCATCGTCGGTTCACTCCGTAGGCAGCCAGATGTGCCCTACCAGGATCCCCAGCCAGAACACCGTGGCAACGAAGAGCGTCGGACTCGTCCCGAACACACGCCGGAGCACCCGGGAGATCGACGCTTCCACGCCCCAGGCGCGAATCGCCAGCACGTCGTAGCCGATGATCACCAACGTGGCGAGGATCACGAAGGCCAGAGTGAGCCACTGGGCCTGGGACACGGTCAGGTTCGGCATGGTCTCCTCCCGAATCGCCACGAACACGGCGAGCCAATCATGACCGATTGTGATTATGAGACGCTTGGGATCATATTGCTGACCATCGTGCCGTCCGATACTCCGCTCGGGTCGGCCTGCGCCGCCTGCTCAGCTGAGCCGGGTCCCTCCATCGCCTCGACGTGCGAGTCGATTCCCTCCGGCCCGATCGGGACGAGCTTCTCTTTCAACCGCGATTTGCTCGCGACCATCCGCGTGATCTCCTCGTCGAGTCGACGGTAGTCGGCGTCACTCAGACCCAGGAGCGTCTGGCGGATGATCGTCTGGAGCATCTCACGCTCGGTCTCAGGAGCTTCCCCAGCCGCGGTGAGGGCCTTCTGGAGTTGGAGCAGGTTCTCCGTCATCTCCGAGGCAGCGAAGAGGTCGAACCGCGCCGGGTAGATCACCTTGATCTGGGATCGCTCATCTCGGCCCAGTGGTCGATTTCGCAGGACAACGGCCGCGTATTCGGCAAGCTGCCGCTCAGCCTTCGCCAGTGACTTGGCGATCGAGACCAGCAGCTTGTGACCGGTCGTCGCATCGAGCTGCTTGGAGATTCCTGATTGCGATGTGGTTCTCCCGGACACGACTCCGGCTGGCTTCGACAGGCAGGCCAGCCGATCCTTCAGATCGATGATGTCCTGTTTGTTCTTCCGGATGGACTCGGCCGGATCCTTGGGTGGGCTGACAAACTCCCACCCCTGGTAGCCGTTCCCGTCGGCGTTCTTCTTCATCGGGAGGATGTAGCCGGGCCCAACCGAGAGCGTGTTGTCGGACTTGCAGAAGTCCTCCGCTCCCGAGAGAAACGGGTGGGCCTGGAGCGTGTCACTGAGTATCAGCTCACTGTCGCGGTTGTAGTACTCGCGCTGGTATTCCGCGATTCCCTCGTACCGACTCTTACCAATGTGCGGCGTTCGGTGCTTGGGAAAATCGACCAGGCGGATGATTGGGACGCAGCCGAACGTGTGCGACATCCGCTCGATCAGTTCACCCTCGTTCGAGAACAGGATCGACTCGTCGCGCCGCCAGAGCCGCCAACGGACGTAGTCGCGCCGCCAGGCCTCGCCCGCCTCTCCCGGGGCGTCCGGGTCGATCGCGTTGCCTCGTTGGTCCCGGTCCATCCGGTCCGAAGGGTCGACATACTCGCGGACCAGGCACTCGACATACCGTCCGGCCGGATCCAGCCGCCACCAGACCATGTTTTGTGGGAGGATGTAGCTGGCGACGCAGCGATCCAGGCCCAGACGTAGTTCGTCGGCCCGGGTCTCGATCGTCTCGCCGGGGGGAGCCTTGGGGTGGTCCAGGCAGACGTCGAGGCAGCCGAGAACCATTAAAAGAGGTGCTGCCGTTTCACGCATCCAGTCGTCGATCGGCGTGCCTCGTCCGTCCACATCGTTCCACCATGACATCAAATCCTCGGGACCCTCGCGGCGCACCTCCTGGTCGTAAACTTTCGCGAGGTGGATTCCAGCGGCCTCAGCGACAAACTCGGGGATCGGAGTCCGGCTGCGGCGATACTCGTAATCGTCGTCCTGGGCCGTCGCGGCCGGGTCGGCTCCGAGCATGCCCGGATATGGGCCGTAGGAGACGTCCGGGGCCTGGACGTTGACCGATCCCAGGAACCCGGCAAACCCCTGGTAGACGTTGGGGAATGTTTGGGGATCGGGATACTCACGTTTGTGACGGTACAGGTTCCGGCATGGTAACCCCCGTCGGTCGGGACCGTAGATCGCGTTCCGGTAGCGATCGCCTCCCTCGAACGAGTCGAGAAGCCAACGCCATCGCATCTGGTGCTCGACCCAGTCCACGTGTCGCCGCCGGACGATCGCGGGGCCGTCGAGGTCGGGATCGGCGGGCCGCCCGTCGCGACGGCCGTCGCCTCTAGGCGGGGGAAGCATCGTCTGTCGGGGCCAGTCCGGCGTCATGGCATTAGAACTCAGTAGACCTAAGGAAATCGATGAAGATCTCAGCCAGTTGAATGCACAGCGGGATCAGCAACACGATCCCCAGCAACAGGAACGGCAGGTCGCCCCAGGCATATCGCAGTCGCATCTTCCCATCTCCCTAGGTTGCACCGGTTCGGGTGCCGACGGCGTCCCTTGGGGTCGCCATCGACGCTTCTCTCCGGGTGGGGGGCTCGCCGCCTCATGTCGAGGCTGTGACGGCCGGGAACCGGGCGAGCCCCCCGTCCCGTCAACTCCCGGTCACAGGGGCCTCACCCTTGCCGCCTGTCGGCGCTGACAACGCCGACGTCACCGCGGAGAGCTCGGCCATTGACTTCTTGATGATAAACGCACTCACTCCGCTGAAGACGATCGAGAGTGCCTGGAAGATCTCGGAGACCCCCCACCCCAGGCTCTTCGTCAGAATCATCCCCAGCCCCGAAAGGACGGCCAGGACAATTGGGGAGAGGGCCCGTACCTCGCTGAGGATCAGCAGCACAATGGCGGTCAGATTCATGACGTACCTCGTTTGAGTTTCGTGGAAATCTCGTGCACGGGCCGGGCCTCACGGCCGGCTCGTTGGGCTGTCGCCGAGTAGGACTTCAATCCGATGGAGCGACTCGAGAATCTCCTCGTTTCGATCCAGCAGGTCTTGCCGTTCCAATAGCATCCGATCGTTCACTTCCCGGAGCGCCTTCATCTCGGCGATCGATTGCCGGGTCTGAGCATCGAGGGACTGCCGCTCTGCGGACGCCTCCCTGTGGAAGGAGTGGGTCTCGGCGTCGTGGATCAGATAGGCCACCACCGCTAGCAGCAGCAGCACTCCGGCGACGATCAAGAGCAGCGGTCCTCGATGGGTGTGATTCACGACGATATCTCCCTGGGCACCGATTGCGGGGACGTCTTCTTCGAATCGACCCCAGACTCGAACATGCGGCGGATCATGACGTCGATGCCGTTCATGGAAAGCTGGAGGGCCCCGATGGATTTCTCGACCCCGTGGACTGTCGCCGTCGAGTTATCCAGCGTCT
>DAIDJI010000649.1 GCA_027451455.1 Planctomycetales bacterium
ACGCGAAGCGGCCGGCGCCGCCCGAGGCGTGACGACCAACAGCTCGGGGGGAGCCGACCCGATCTGCACCGTCGTGATCCCGACCTACAACGGTCGCGACCTCCTGGCACGCTGCCTCGCGAGCTTCGATCGCCATCGCCCCGACCCAGCGCGATGGCCGATCGAAGTCGTCGTTGTCGACAACGGGTCGAGCGATGGGACCTCGGAATGGCTCGCCAGCGCATATCCATCGGCCCGACTCCTCCGAATCGAGCCCAACCGCGACTTCTGCGCCGCGGCAAATGCCGGGATGGCCGCCGCCCGGGCGCCGTTCGTCCAGTTGCTCAACAATGACACCGAAGTCACCCCCGGATGGATCGAGGCCGGGCTCGCCCCGTTCGAGGATCCGACCGTCGGCTCGGTGGCCCCACTGGTCGTCGTCCGGTCCGACCCGAAGCGGGTCGACTCCGCCGGCGACTCGTACGCCTGGTACGGATGGCCCCGGAAGCGGGGACATGGCCAGGAGACCGAGAGCTGGACCGCTCGGCCTGCCGAGGAAGTCTTCGGCGCCAGCGGGTCGAGTGCGTTTTACCGGACGGAAGCTCTCCGACGCGCAGGGACGTTTGACCTGTTCCTCGTCAGCTATTACGAGGACATCGACCTGGCCTTCCGACTTCGATGGGCCGGCTATCGATGCGTCTATGCCCCCGGTTGCCGAATTCACCATGAGATTTCCGCCACCAACGACCACAAGAGCCCAGCGCTCCAGAGGAGGATCGCTCGGAACGCCGAGCTGGTCTTCTGGTGGAACCTGCCGGCCGGCTCGCTGGCCCTCGCGGCCATCCCGCACCTGGTATTCACCGCGATGCAGGCCGGGTGGCGGCTCGTCCGACGACGCCCCGGCCCGTTCCTCGCCGGAAAGCTGGATGCCTTCGCCGCCTGGCGAGTGATCCTCGATCGACGGCGTGCCCGCGCCGAGATCGCGCGATCGTCGGAACGCCGGCCCCATTTTGCCCTATCTTCGGGCTCCCTCGGCGAGGTGCGTCACCATCTGCGCCGCCCGGCCGAGACCACCCGCGCGACCTCCGGCGCACGCTATCCCGGCTGATCGGACGCCAGCCGAGGATTCCCTCGCAACTCTCCGCGGCTCCGGTTAGAATCCAACGAGTGTTGAAAACACCTCGACCCGGGCGGAGTCGCGCGCATGCAGCCCAGGTGTTTCGAAGAGGCAGCCATCGGGTTGATGCGTCCGGGCCGGCTAGTCTTGTTGGTGCTGTCGCTGGCCTGGACGATGGGGACGTCCACCCGGGCTGGCGACGTGGGCGCGGCCGATCCTGCGAAGCTGGAATACTTCGAGAAGACGGTTCGGCCGATCCTGGTGGAACGCTGCCAGGGTTGCCACGGGTCATCGAAGCAGAAGGGTGGCCTGCGCCTCGATTCGCGAGCGGCGATCCTTGGCGGTGGAGATTCGGGGCCTGCGGTCGTCCCGGGCGATCCGCGATCGAGTCTCCTGGTCTCAGCGATTAACTACGGCGAAGACGTCCAGATGCCGCCGAAATCGAAGCTCCCCGCTTCCGAGATCGCGGCGCTCACACGGTGGGTCGAGTCGGGTGCGGCCTGGGGGCGCGAAGTCGCACCGAAGTCCGGGGCCCGGTTGGTCGACTTTGGAACGACGCTCCGCGAACGGTCGACGTTCTGGTCGTTCCGCCCACTCCGCGACCCGGCGCCGCCGAGCCCTGCCGATCCGAGAGGCTGGGCCCGCAATCCGATCGATCGGTTCCTGCTCGACCGGCTCGCTTCTAGTGGACTCACGCCTGCGTCCGAGGCGTCCCGTCGCACGTTGATCCGACGGCTCAGCTTCGACCTGACCGGACTCCCTCCGACCTCGGCCGAGGTGGAGGCGTTCCTCGCGGATCAATCGCTCGACGCCTACGAGCGCCTGGTCGACCGGATGCTCGCCAGCCCCCGATACGGCGAGCGATGGGGCCGGCACTGGCTCGACCTCGTCCGATACGCCGAAACCTCGGGACACGAGTTCGATTACGAGATTCCGAGCGCCCATCGCTACCGAGACTACGTCGTCCGGGCGATGAACGCCGACCTGCCGTTCGACCAGTTCCTGGTCGAGCATCTTGCGGGTGATCTGCTCGAAGCCCCGCGCCGGCATCCGGTCGAGGAGTTCAACGAATCGATCATCGGCACCGGCTTCCTCTACCTTGGAGAGGGGACGCATTCGCCGGTCGACGTCCGCGAGGAGGAGGTCCGCCGGATCGACAACCAGATCGACGTCATCTCCAAGGCGTTCCTCGGATTGACGGTCGCCTGCGCCCGGTGCCACGACCACAAGTTTGACCCGATAGCCAGCAAGGACTACTACGCCCTCGCCGGATACCTGCGTAGCTCTCGGTATCAGCAGGCGTTCATCGATCCGCCTGACCGAATCGGTGAGCCCGTCCGAAAACTCCAGGCCATCCGCGACGAGATCGCCTCGATGATCGACCCTGGCAAGTGTTCGAGGGTCGACAACCCTGAGCGGTCAGAGGATCGACCGTTCGAGGACTTCAACGGCGAGGGATTCTCGGACTGGAAGGTCACAGGCGATGCCTTCGGCGATCGGCCGACCCGCGCCGGCGACACCCGGGTTTCGATCGATGATCAGAAAGTACGAATGGAACGGTGTCGGCCGGGCATCGCCCACAGCGGGACGATCTCGAATCGGCTCCTCGGTGTGATCCGATCGCGGTCCTTCACCATCGACCGGCGCTATATCCACTATCTGGTCTCCGGTCGAGGCGGAACGCTCAACGTCGTGGTCGACGGATTCGAGAAGATCCGCGATCCGATTTACGGCGGGCTGACCAGGCAGATTGACGTCGGTGACGATTACCGATGGATCACCCAGGACGTCGGCATGTGGGTTGGTCAGTCGGCGTATCTGGAGATCGCCGACGGCGCCGTTGCCGACTTCCGCGGAGGCGGGACGCGAATCCAGGACGGCCAGGGCTACATCGCCGTAGACGAGATCCGGATGTCCGACCGGCCACAGCCGCCCCCTCTGCCGAAATGGGAGAAGCCGCCGGCTCGCGACCTCTCGGCCGAGGCGACTACCCTCGATCGAACCCATCCGACGAGGGCGGCCCGCCTCCGATCGGCGATCGACCGGTATCGAACCATCGAGGCCGCCATCCCCGTCCCAACTCTCGCCCTGGCGGTTGCCGACGGCACCGGTATCGACGAGCATGTCCTGATCCGCGGCAACTACCGGACGCCCGGCGAACAGGTCCGACGTCGGTTCCTCACGGTACTCCACGGGACTCCACGGGACTTTTCCGGGTCGGGTAGCGGTCGGCTCGAACTGGCCCATCAGCTTGTCGACCCTTCCTCGAACCCGATTTCGCCGCGCGTGCTGGTCAATCGGCTCTGGGCGAAGTTCTTTGGGCGTGGTCTATGTTCAACAACCGACAATGTCGGCGTCCTTGGATCGTATCCGAGCCATGTAAAGCTGCTTGACTGGCTGGCGGCAAAGATGCTGGCCATGCGCTGGAATCTCAAAGCGTTTCAAAAAATGATTGTATTGAGCGCTACGTATCGGCAGTGCTCGGCGGCGACGCCAGCCCTGATAGCCGCAGACCCCAAGAACCGTTGGTTGGAGCGTGGCCCGCGATTCCGCCTTACCGCCGAAGAAATTCGTGATCAGGCGCTGGCTGTGTCAGGCTTGCTGAATCGCGCGATTGGTGGACCAAGTGTAAAGCCTTACGAG
>DAIDJI010000650.1 GCA_027451455.1 Planctomycetales bacterium
ATCGTGCCATTCCTCCGTTTGGGGTCGATCTTTGATGCAAGGCGCCCGGCCGCGGCCTTCGAACAGGCCCTACGGCTCAACGCGAAATCCACGGCGAACGGTGATTGCTGCGTCTCGCCTAGTTGAAGTGCAGACCATCCGGCCCCCGGCCCGATCTTCGGCCGTGCCCGCCCCCGGAGCGAGCCCTCTTCCTCCCGACCTTTCCGGCCACGACGCCACGGATCCTCAGCAGGTGGCCGGCCATTCCACCGATAGAATCTAATCTTTGGTCAACGTAAGTCAACGACCTACCCCAGAATCTCACGCAGACCCCCCTCCGTTTCCCCAGGAATCTCAGTTTTCATTGCCAAACGAGTTCAACAATTCAGAAGATTAAATTTCTTCATAAAATAGAAGCCCGGCCTTATCAGGCCGCTTGACAGGGTGGAACGCCACCCGCAAAATCAGGCGTCCCGGTCAGTACGCCTCTGCATGATTCGTTCAAAGTTTTCCATTTAAACTTCATTATAATTCGATTGAATTCTATCGGAGGGGGGGCGAGTCGATGTTGGAAGGGGCGGATTCTGCCACGGAGAGCCAGGAGTCGCGGGAGGTGCCGGCGCCGCCGTCGTTACGAGCGGTCCACACGCCGAACTTCCCGGCCTTGCTGCGGGGGTTGGGGGCGTCGCTCCTGGTGACGACCTACCAGGCGGGGAAGCTGGTGATGGTCCGCGACGAGGGGGACCACCTCAACACTCACTTCCGCAGTTTTGCGGCGCCGATGGGGCTGGCGATCGACCACGACCGGCTGGCGATCGGGACAACGACGCAGGTCTGGGAGTACGTCGACGTCCCGGCCGTCGCGGCGAAGCTCGAGCCGCCGGGGCGGCACGACGGCTGTTTCCTCCCCAGGAGCAGCCATTTCACCGGGAACATTCAGGTCCACGAGATGGCCTGGGGGACCGATGAGGAACTCTGGGTGGTGAACACGCGGTTCTCGTGCCTCTGCACGATTGACCGGACGGCCAGTTTCACGCCGAGATGGCGCCCGCCGTTTGTCTCGGCTCTGGAGCCGACCGACCGCTGTCACCTGAATGGTCTGGCGATGGACGCCGGGCGGCCCCGGTCGGTCACGGCGCTGGGGCGGAGCGATGCGCCGGCCGGATGGCGCGCCGACAAGGCGAGGGGCGGTCTCCTGATGGACGTTGCCTCGGGCGAGGTCGTCACTGAGGGGTTATCGATGCCCCACTCGCCGCGATGGTACCGCGGGCGGCTCTGGGCCTGTGAGTCAGGCGCTGGGACGCTCGGGCTGATCGACCAGCGGACCGGCCGGTATGAGGCCGTCGCCTCGGCTCCGGGGTTCACGCGAGGGCTCGATTTCGCGGGCGATCTGGCGTTTGTCGGGCTCTCGCAGGTCCGCGAGACGGCCGTCTTCAGCGGCATCCCGATCACCGAACGACTCTCTCCCGAGGCGCGGACCTGCGGGGTCTGCGTGATCGACCTGAGCCGGGGCGAGCCGGTCGCACTGCTCCGGTTTGAGGAGGGCGTGCAGGAGGTTTTCGCTGTGCAGGTCCTCCGCGGCCGGCGCTACCCGGACCTCATCAACGACGACCCGAAGCTGCTCGAGAATTCGTTCGTCGTTCCGGACGCGGCACTGGCGGACGTCCCGGCCTCGCTCCGAGGGGGTAGCTGATCAGAGTTGACGGCGGAGGAGCGGGTGCGATCGGATGTCGTGCCGCGTCGGGAGAACGCCCCATCCGAGGAGGGCGGTGTGGTCGTGGTGTGTCGGTGGGATCGCGACCAGACCGTGCCCGAGGTGATGACCGGCGCCGAGCGGGGTTTCGATCCTCGCGTGACCGCCCTTCGCCTTCGGGTGATGGACCGCTTTCTTCGCGTGGTGATCGACCTTCTTCGGGTGATGGACCGCCTTCTTGGGGTGATGGACGGCTTTCTTTCCATGGTGGTGCTTGCCGGTCTGGCCGGTCGTTGTGTTTCCGCCGCCCCCGCTGCTGCCGCCCGTGGAGGTCGTCCCCTGTCCGCCCGATCCGCTGCCGTTATTGCTCCCACTGGAGGCGTTGCCGGCCTGGCCTCCCGATGATTCGGGCGCGATGTTGATCGGGGCCGTTGTTGTCGAGAGAGCGCCTGAGGCGAACTTCCATGAGACTCCGTTCGCGGCCTGAGCGATCGAGAGGCCCGAGAACGTCGCCAGGCCGCCGGTGAGCGTCGCCTGGGTGTTGCCGACGATCGATGTCGAGCCGCTGGCTGTCGCGATCGTGATCGTCCCGTTGTCGCCGGTTTCGACGTTGCCGAAGCGGTCCTCGACGGCGAGCGTGAGCGAGAAGGTCTGCCCGGCGGCGATGTTCGCGGGCGGTCCGGAGATCATGACGATCTGGCTGGCGGCGGCTGGCGTCACGGTGAAGGTGTAGGTCGCCGGTGTCAGCGAGCCGTCG
Organism: Planctomycetales bacterium; assembly: GCA_027451455.1. Taxonomy (GTDB): domain Bacteria; phylum Planctomycetota; class Planctomycetia; order Isosphaerales; family Isosphaeraceae; genus JAKAUH01. The sequence goes on from DAIDJI010000650.1 coordinate 2,430, forward strand.
GCAATCTGCACGGTGTACGAGCCGGCCTTCTCGACGGGAATCGAGAGGCTTGCGGTCCCGTTATTGACGGACTGGCTCACACTACCGAGTGTGACGCCCGCCGGACCGGAGACCAGGGTGAGGGCGGCCGTCGAGCTGCTGGAGCCGGTCTGGACGTTCCCCTGTGCGTCTTCCAGCGCGATCGAGAGGGTAACCGACGACCCGGCGACGATCGAGGAGCCAGCGGTGAGGTTGCTCGTGGCGATCGCCACCTGCGTCGGTGCGTTTCGGCTGGTCTGGCCGCCGGCGGGGGGTGAGACGTCGAAGGAATCCGAAGTGGCCGACGTGAGTCCCGGTGCGGAGACCACGATCTGGTAGCCATTCCCTGCCGTGGCGATGGTGAGGTCGGAGAAGGTGATCGTGCCGTCGGTGCCGACCGACTTCGAGGTCGTCCCTCCGAGCGACTGGCTGGGCGACCCGCTCGTCAGGCCGACCGAGACCTGCTGGGAATAGCCCGGCTGGAGGTTGCCGTAGGGGTCTTCAACAGCGACGGTCATCGTGATCGGATTGCCGGCGGTTACGCCGTTCGGCTGGGGCTGCGACGTGATCACGATCTGGCTGGCCGCGGCCGGGGTCACGTTGAAGGCGGACGTCTCAACCGGCGGGAGGCCAGCCGCCGTCGCCCGTAGCGCGATCTGCTGGGCTGCCTGGCGGATATCGAGGCCCTGGAAGGTGGCGATCCCGCCCGAGAAGGTCAGGCTGGCGACACCGTTCGCCAGCGTGACCGGAGCATTCCCGCCGAAGAGCGCCGGCCCGCCGGCCGTGTTCAGCGTCATCGTTCCGGAAACGCCCGTCTGGAGCACCCCCGAGGCGTCGACGACCTCGACCGTGACGTCGAAAAGGCCGCCGGCCGTCGCGCTGGAGACCGACGGCGAGAGGCTCACGGTCAGATGATCGGGCGTTGCGATGTCAACCGTGAAGGTCCCGAGCTTGCCGGCTGGAACGTCGAGACCCGCCAGGTCGGTGATCGGCGATCCGCCGAGGCTGACGGTGTAGGTCCCGTTCTCGTCGGCTGCCCACGCTCCGTCGGAGGGCGTGAACTGGTAGGTCGCCTGGAACGACTTCGCGTTACCGGAGGGATCGGTCGGCCCGACGGGAGCGGTCTTGAGAATTGTCGCGGTGATCGGCGCCCCGCCGCCCGGCGGGATCACCTGAACAACCGCGCCGGAGATCGAGGCGGCGTTGATCCCGATCGGATCCGAGTATTCGACCTGGAACGTGTAGGGGACCGCCGCGGTCGTGCTGGTGACGTTGGAGATGCTCAGGACGCC
>DAIDJI010000651.1 GCA_027451455.1 Planctomycetales bacterium
TCCTCGCGGAAGACTTTCGGGTCGAGGTGCTTGCCAGGCCCGGCGGGTTGTTCGACCATCAGGTTGCACTGCGCGACGACCTTGGGGCCCTCCATCCGCTTGAGGGCCAGAATCCGCTTACCGTCGCCCCCAACGACGTGCCAGTTGCGGTCGTGGAGGAACTCGGACCGGCCGTCGGGACCGTGCTCGACCAGCCGCTCGGTCCGGGGCGAGACTTCCAGCGAGACGCGGGCGAGGGCGGCGTCGGAGAGCGTGACCGGCGGCTGTTCGGCCTTTCGAGTCACCAGGATCGTGCTCTTGGCGTCCATGCCCGCCTCGACCGGTCCCGGCCGCCGATTCTCGTTTCGGTTGATCTCAAAGCGGTCGATCCATCCCAGGCGGCGGTCGAAGCTCAGCAGCCCGTCGCAGGCCATTGCCCCGGTTGCACCCTGCAAGGAACCCTCGATCCGGCCCCGGACCCGGATCGTCGCCCGGTCCACTTCGAGCCGCTCCAGTGTCGCCTCAAGGGCATTCCGCGTGATCGTGTCGTAGCCGCTGATCCCGAGGACGGCCGCCTTACCCACCGGCCAGCTCTGCCCGAGGGCGACCGGTCCATTGGGCAGGATCTCCGAGAGGATCAGCGGATCGCCCTCGACCTCCACCAGCTCCAGCTCGGAGCGTTCGAGAGGCCCGGCGGGGCAGATTACCGTCGCCGTTGCGTCTCCCCGACGCCGCTCCGCGACCAGCAGGGTAATATCGGGGCGAAGTTGAGCGGTGTGCGACCGGACCTCGCCGCTGATCGCCGCCGCGGCCTGGACGACGTGCCGGACCGACTTCCTCGGTCGTCCCCGCGGGGGAGTCGTGCCCGGAGGGACACCAGCACTGGCGACGGCCGGGCTTCCACCGATTTTGATCGCCGCCGGGTCGTCAAAAAGGTCGAGGACCCGCTCGTAGAAGATCAACCGGGTCCGGACCTTGATGGCGAGGGGCTTGGGCATTTTCGCCCCTTCTTTCATCTCGCTTCGCGGCAGGCCCGGCCGGAACAGCCCATCGGCGCTGAGTTCGATTCGGACCTGCGCCGCGGCCCCGCGATCGAAGGTTTCCCTGAGGACCACCGCCGACGGTCCCTCGGCCGCCACCGCACACGTCGCCACCGCAGCGATCGCCGGTACCAGGACCGCCCAGGCCCAGGGGCCCCGCCCTCGCGTCCGCGACTCCCTTCCCGATCGTCCCGCTTCGAGACCGACCATCCACGCCTCCCTGCACCATCGCGACGGATTTGCCGACATCCCAACCGGCCGCGGTGTCCATTATGGAGACTTGCCCGGACCCGTCAATTTGGGCTGGGGTCGCTGCATCCTCCCGATTCCTCACCGCGCTGGGGTTCCCGCACAACGCCTGCAAAAAAATCGCGACTCCAGAGCGAGGACCTTCACCCGTTGCCCCAACAAGAACCGGTCGCTACAAACAGAGAATTCACAAGAGGATCGGTCAAAGGCCCGTCGTCGGGCGACACAAATGGACGTCCCCCCTGTTCGATTCTTTGTTTGCAATCCATATTTTCTACAAGAGAAGCGCGAACTCTACGGCCGATTCAAACGTCTGTTTAAAACAGACGTTGGAAGTAGTAAGATCGGAATCTGAGGGCTGTCCGAGCCGATGAGAGGGTTTCGCGAGATTGCCGCCAGCGGAACGAGGTTTGCGGATTTCCCAAGGGATCTCATGAATCGCAGTCAGGAATCGAAAATCGAACGATCTGTCGGGATTCGGCGATCTGGTGGTGGTTGGAAGACGTAATAAGGGAGACTGGCCGGTCCGGGCAAAAAAAACGTCTGGATGGCCGAACGAAATCGGGGCCCTCTACGCTGGGAATCTTGTTAGAATCGACTCGCAGTCCGAAATTTTTCGTCGCCAAGGTCGCCGGGAGTGCGACCGATTGAAGAGAGTGGTTGAGGGGCGAATCAGGTTGGGTGTTGGGAGCGGCCTGGGCATCGGGGGAAGACCAGGATGGGGAAGATGTACCGTCATCCCGCGATGAAACAGTTGAAGGATCAACAGACGCGGTACGCGCCGAAGGATCGGAGGCTGGAGCAGATTAACCGGGCCGAGGCCCTTTTGTCGGAGATCGACGAGGGGAAGAGGTATCCTTACGAATATGTCTGCTTTCGGATCACGGGCTTCCGTCCGGATGGATGGCCGGCGTTGGTCCTCGACGGGATGGATGTCCGCCACGACCTGACTCTCTTCGTCGAGGATCTCTCGGCGACGGCGCGGCAGGCGATCGAGCAGATTTCGGAGCCGGTTCTGACGGTAGATGAGGTGAGCCGCCGCTTTAACGTCTCGTCAAGGACGGTGGCGCGGTGGCGGCGTCGGGGTTTGGTGGCGCGTCGATTTGTGATCGACGGCCGAACGAAGGTCGGGTTCCTGGAGTCCAGTCTGCAGCGGTTCGTCACGGCCCACCGCGTGCAGGTGGAGAGGGGATCGCGGTTCCGGCAACTCACCGAGGCCGAGCGTGAGGAGATTATCCGACGCGCTCGCCGCATGGCGCTGGTACGCCCAGGACAGGCCGGCCTGGTCGAGATCGCGCGGAGGATCGCACGCAAGATGTCACGTTCTACCGAGACGGTCCGATCGACGTTGAAGACCTACGATCGTGAGAATCCCGATCGGGCGATCTTCCCGAACAGCGTGCCGCCGCTCGACGATGAAGCCAAGGCTCAGATCTATCGGCGCTCGCGTATGGGGGTATCAGCCGAGGTTCTCGCTCGTCAGTACGGGCGGACGCGCTCGAGCATCTATCGCGTCCTGAATGAGATGAGGGCGAAGCGGATTCTGTCGAACAAGCTGGAATTCATCGACCACGAGAGCTTTCACGACGCGGCGAATGCCGGGGCGATCACCGGGCCGATGCCCGAGCCGGCCGACGGCAAGGCGCCCCGCCGGCCGAAGGCGCCGAAGGGACTGCCGCCGTACCTGGCCAGCCTCTACGAGGTTCCCTTGCTCGACCGGGAGCAGGAGATGCACCTGTTCCGGAAGATGAACTACCTGAAGTACCGGGCCCACGAGATGCGCCAGGATCTGGACCCGACCAAGGCCCGGACGGCCGACCTCGACGAGATCGAGCGGCTTCAGGAAGAGGCGCTCTCGGTCAAGAACCAGATCATCCGGGCGAATCTGCGGCTGGTCGTCTCGATTGCGAAGCGGCACGTCGGGCCTTCGAATAACTTTTTCGAGCTGGTCTCTGACGGGAACATGTCGCTGATCCGTGCCGTCGAGAAGTTTGACTTCTCCCGCGGGAACAAGTTCAGCACGTATGCTTCGTGGGCGATCATGAAGAACTTCGCCCGGACGATTCCGGAGGAGAACTATCGCCGCGATCGGTTCGTCACCGGCCACGAGGAAATGTTCGAGGCCGCGGCCGACAACCGGACCGACGAGCACGAATATGAGAGCGCCCTGAAGCGGATGCAGGAGGCGGTCAAGGGGATGCTCGGCCGGCTTGACGACCGCGAGCGGAAGATCATCATCAGCCGGTTTGGTCTCGGCGGCGTGAGCGAGCAAACGCTCGAACAACTTGGGCGAGAGCTCGGGATCACCAAGGAGCGCGTCCGCCAGATCGAGTCGCGGGCCCAGGACAAGCTCCGTCGGATCGCGAGCGAGGAGAAGCTCGACCTGCCGATGCTCTGATCCGATCCATCCCGGCCCCGGCAATCCCTCGGCCTTCATTTGGGCCAGGAGATCCGCCGGGGCCGAAT
>DAIDJI010000652.1:0-320 GCA_027451455.1 Planctomycetales bacterium
CTCGCAAAAGGACGACCCCGGAAAGCAGTTCCGCGCCAGTCTCGAAGACCCGATTCTCATCGGAAGCGACGAAGTTGTGCCCAAGGGCGCTGACGCCACCGTACGGCTCGCAACGGAAAAGGAGTCCGGGAAAATAACCGGAAAGACCGAACTCGAAGTGGAGCTGGTCTCGATCCGCGTAAGTGGTCAGACCATACCCGTGACGTCATCCTCCGTCACCGAGTACAGCAAGTCCCGAGGCGCCCGGACGGCCAAGTCGGCTGCGGCCGTAGGCGCCGTCGGCGCCATCATCGGAGCGATCGCGGGCGGTGGCAAGGGTG
>DAIDJI010000652.1:330-3730 GCA_027451455.1 Planctomycetales bacterium
GTGCGGGCGCCGGAGCCGCGGCCGGCGTGGGGGCGCAGGTATTCATGAAGGGCCAACGAGTGTTGATTCCTTCCGAGACCGTGCTCACGTTCACTACCCGGGACCCAATCAAGCTTCCCGATAGCAACGGGCCGGAAACCGGGTCACGCCAGGCGAAGCCTCCGCAATAAGGGATCACTCTTATGAGGACCAACACTCGCATCGGCGCCATTCTTCTCCTGAACGCCCTCGCGGCCATCCTCGTCGCGCAGAATCCTCCGGGCCGGGTTGTGCTGGGCGGCCGGACGCTCTTCACGGTTCAGACCAGTCTCGGTCCATTCACGCCACAGGAACGTGCGGACCACGCCAGTGTGCGACTCGCCAACGTCACCCGCGACTTGACGGTGGCGGTCGATCAGATCACCCTCGTGAATGAGGACGTCACCACCGAGATCGTGGTCGGGGATCGGCGTCGCTGGAGTGGCGGCCAACACGATCGGTAGCAGCAAGATCAACAACATCTCCATCTTCTCGGGGAGCGGAAATACCGTTTTCGGAGATGAGTTCCTGGGGCCCGTTACGGGATCGGCGTCGTTCCCGACAAATTACGACATCAGCGTCGGGCCTGGTGCCAATGGCGGGATCGTCGCGCCGGTTTTGACGTATGCGTCCCTCTCGCCGGACGGCAAGACCCTGAACCTGGGACTTGCCGGCCTGGTCACCGGCACGGCGAATCTCGAGGTTTACCTCTCGACGGCGGCATCCAGCGGCGGCATCCAGGCGCAGCGGACGTTTCTCGGCGAGGCGCCCATCACGACGTCGAATGGCCTCAGCACGGCCGTACTCTCGCTGCCCTCCAGTCCGCCGGTTTCGGCGGACTCCCAGATCGTTGCGACGGAAACGATCCCCGTCGAGGGAACCTCGGAATTCTCGGCCCCGATCACGTCGTATCTGGCCACGACGGTCACGAATACCAACGCCGGGGGTCCGGGCTCGCTCGCGTCCGCGATCGCTGCGGCGACCCCAGCCAGTCATACCGTCAGCTTCGCGATCGCGGGAACCGGACCGTTCACGATCAAACTTGCGTCGTCGATCCTGGTGACACTCCCGGTGGTCATCGACGGAACGACCGAGCCGACAGCGACGATCACGATCGACAGCGGAGGAACGGTCGCGAACGGGCTGGTGCTGGCCGCCGGATCGGACGGAAGCGTGGTCGAGGGGCTGCAATTCCAGAGCTTTACCGGAGCGGGCCTGGTTGTCGAGTCGTCGAACGTCACGATCGGCGGGACGAGCGCGGGCGCCGCCGATGTCTTCTCGGGCAACGGCGTCTTAATCTCGGGCGGTAGTGCGGCGATCGTGGGAGATCGCTTCGGCGTCGATGCTTTCGGGAACTTGCTCGGAAGCGGGACGGGGATCATGGTCACGGGCGGCTCGGCCACCATCGGTGGGACGACCGGCGCCGACGGCAACACGATCGCCTCACCGAAGGGCCAGGTGGGCGTCTCGATCTCGGGCGGGACGGCGCTCGTGGAGGCGAACCTCATCGGGGTCGACGCCCTGGGGCAGTCGATCGGCGGCGGGACGGGGATTTTGCTTTCCGGGACCGGCTCGCAGATCGGCGGGAGCACGACGGCTGAGGCCAATACGATCGGTTTCAATGCGACCGGCATCTCGATCTCGGGCAACGCGTCGAGCAATACCGTCTCGGGCAACGAGATCGGGACCAATAGCAACGGAGTCAAGCTCGGCAATTCGATCGGGATTGTGATTCTCGGGTCGAACAACATGATCGGCGGCAGCTCCGCTGGCTCCGGCAACACGATCGGGTTCAATGGAACGGGAGTCTCGATCTCGGGGAATGCCTCGAACAACGTCGTCCAGCAAAATCTCGTCGGTACGGATTCGATCGGCCATGCCCTCGGTAACGTCGGCGTGGGGATCCTGATCGATGCGACGGACGCCGCGACCGGCGGGTCCGCTAGCGTCCACAACAACACGATCGGCGGAACGGCCTCCGGCGCCGGCAACACGATCGGTTTCAACGGCGGCGCGGGCATCGCGATCGAGGCCGTGCAGAACTCGTCCCTGAATACGGTCTCGGCATCGAACAACCTGGTGCAGGGGAACGATATCGGAGGCGTGCCGAGCGACTCGACCTCGCCGGGGCCGTTGGTTCCCAGTCCGTACCCGAACGGAGGGCCGGGCATTCTGCTGATGGCTCAGGGGCCAAAGGTTGACCTCTTCGACAACACGATCGGCGGCCCGGCCACCGTGACCGGCCCGGCCGGAGCCCTCGGCGTGGGCGCGAACTTCATCCTGGGCAACCAGAGAGACGGGATCGCGGTGAGCCTCGCCGGCGCGGCCGGAAGCCTCGCCAATACGATCGAGGGCAACCTCGTCTCGCACAACCAGTTCAACGGAATCCACCTGGTCGGCGACCTGACGGGAGCCACCGCCCTCGGGACGATCTCCGACAACCTGGTCGGGACCAACCCGTCTGGGACCGCGACCTACGACTCGAACGGCGATCCCTGGGGCAATGGTCTCAGCGGCATCCTCATCGAGGAGTCGAGCACGAGTACCAACACATTGGGCGGCACCGCGGTCTCCGTCACGGGGAACGTCCTCTCGGGCAACGGCCTCAGCGGCGTGACCGTCCAGCGGTACACGTCGACTTCCGGATCGACGACCATCACCGGGACCTCGACGGCCAAGGTCGGGATTTCCGGGAACATCATCGGCCTGGACAGGACCGGCAAGAACTCCATCGTGTACAACTCGGCCGGCGGCACCACGACCGGCGGCGTCGCGCTGCCGATGGGGAACGCCCTGGATGGTGTCCTGCTCGACAACGTCGTCGGCGTGGTTGTCGGAAGCACGCTCGACTCGATCGTCCCGACCACCCCGAGCAACGTGATTTCCGGCAACCTCGGCCGCGGCATCGAGATCCGGGGCGACCTGCTCAGCAGTCACTCGACCAGCCCCGGCAACACGATCCAGGGAAATTTTATCGGCACCGACATCTCCGGCGAGGTCCCCGTGCAGGCGGCCGGCGTGGTCGACCATTTCCGCATGCGCAAGCTGCGCATCTTCGGGCCCACGCGCGCGGCCGCGCGCCTGGAAAGCTCCAAGGCCTACGCCAAGGAGTTCATGCAGCGACACGGCATCCCGACCGCCGGGCACCGCACCTTCACCGACCCCGCGGCGGCGCACGCGTACATCGACGAGCGCGCCTGCGCGCTGGAGGCGCTGACCTGCATCAAGCGCGCCGGTGCCGACGCCATCCTGACCTACTACGCGCTGGATGCCGCGCGCTGGCTGCGCGAATCGCACTGAGCGTGCCTTCCGCTTTGTCGTCCATTGGGGACTTCTCCTCTGGACTTCCTTCGGCCGTCCCAAAGAGGGACTCCCTTTGGTC
>DAIDJI010000653.1 GCA_027451455.1 Planctomycetales bacterium
CGGACCCGAGCCGGGAGTTGCGCGACCTCATCGATTTCGCGGGCGAGCTCGCCCATCTTGATCTGCATGGTTCGAAGCACGGGCGGTGTTTCGTCCTTCGGGCGGCTGACCCGGTCGATCCGCTCGCCCAGCCGATCGACGCGCTGCATCAGGTCGTTGATTTGCTTTTCCAGGGTGCCCGGGTCGTTCGACCCGCTGAAGCCGGGGATCGAGTCGGAGGTCGAGGCCTGGGCGTTGGAGCTTTTGCTGCTGTCCTTGCTCGACCCGCCGCCGCCGGACTTCTTCGACGAGCTGGATTGCTTCGACTTCGCCGACTCGTTCTTGTCGGACGATGACCCGTTCTCTCCCTTCGAGCCGAAGAAGTACGAGTACGCCATCGCGCCGACGAGGCCACAGACCAGCCCGACCGCGGCCGTGATCATCAGATTCTTCATCATCGATGGCTGGGCCTGCGGCGACCGGCGGTCGTCGTTGCGGTCGTCCTGCTCCGAGCGGTTGCGATCGGTATTTTTTGTCGGATGGCGATCGTTCCCTCGGTTGCGGGCCTGGTTCTGGTTCTGGCTTTGGTCCCGCTCCCGCTCATTGGGGCGTCGGGTCGGTTGTCGGGGTTCGTCGTCGATGACGACGGTGCGCACGCCCGAGACATAAAGCGGGGCTGGCTCGCCGACCTGGGTCGTCTCCACCTGGACGGTCGTGTCGGGGTGGGCCTTCCAGTCGGAGCGGTGCTCGACGACCTCATCGATGACCGGGTCGGTGGTCGTGATGGTGTTGGAACCGGCGGAATCGCGGTGGGAATCGTCCGACCGCCGATCTTCGTCGTCGCGATGCCGGGACTCTTCGTTTGCCATGGGGGGCGCGATCCTTTCGGTGAGGGGCCGGCCGTCGCGAGCCCGCCCGCCGGGTCGTCGCGGGGAATCGCCTCGACTCGTCGCGGGCGCCAACACAACCACAAGCGAATCGCGTGCCCATTGCGGCGGATCTCGCATCGCGATAGAGTGCGGGAACGTCGTCTTTTGTCGAGGATCGCCCACTTGTGCCGTTCCGGAAAGGCAGGTGCCCCATGCGTCCGCTACGTTTGAGGAATCTCGTGCTGGCATCGGCAGTGGTTGGTTCGACGATGACGGCCGGATGGCTGGCCCTCTCCCGGGCGCAGGAGGGAGCGGGGCGCGTTGAGACGAGGGAAGGCGCGGGGGCGCTCTCGCCCGCCTCGCGGAAGCTGCTGGAGGAGCAGGCCCGCGCGGCGAAGGAGGTCTCGGACATGGAGCTGGAGCGGGTCCGCCTGCTGGCGCTGAGGTCGGAATCCCTCCAGTCGGAACTGATCGTGGCGTGGTCGCGTCGGGCGATGGAGGCCCGACTGCGGCTGGCCTCGGACGATCGCCAACGGCTTGACGCGATCCGCGAGCACCGGCGGCGGACGGTTCTGATGGAGCGGATCGTCGATGGCTACAGCCGGACCGGGCAGTGCCGGATCACCGAGGTTCCCCGCGCCCGGTATTACCGGATCGAGGCCGATCGTCTCCTGATCGAGGCGGGCGGGGATCCTTCAAAGGAAAAGGAAGAAGCGGCGGCCGATCCGGCCCTGAATGGACCGTCGCAGCCGCCGCCTCCTCCTGTCTCGCGTTGAGCCCGATCGGCGATCAGGGCTTCAGATATTCGGGAACGGGCGGCTCGTCGGGCGCCGTGGTCTCGACGAGCGGCGGCGGCGTGCCGAGCGCCACCCAGAGGCGGAACTGGGCCTGGTCGTACTGAACGATCGCGTCGATCAGCTTGGCCCGTGCCGCGGCGAGCAGGTTCAAGCTGTTGACGACCTCGATGATGCGCCCGAGGTTCTCTCGGCTCCGGATGAGGTCCTCGTGGAACCCCTCGTGGGCTGAGAGCAGTTCGCGTCGGGCGATTTCGATCCGGTTGAACGCCGACTTCGCCTCGCCGACGTTCGACATGACCTCGTCTCGGGCTCGGTTGATGGTCCGGGCCCGCATGGCGATGGCGGCGTTCATCTCCGCCTGACGCTCCCTGATGAGGGCCACGTTTCCGAGGCCGCCGCCCATGAGCGTCCACCAGAGGCGGACGTCGAAGTCATTTCGCCCGGCGAAGTTGCCGACCAGCGGGGGAGTCAGGTTACTACCGCCGCCGAAGGTGCCGCCGCTATAGCCGAGCCAGAGCGTCGGCAGAAGTGGACGGCCGATTTCCTCCTTGACGTTGTACTCGGCCTGACCGATCTCGGCGGTCCGCGCGGCCAGGTCGGGACGCTGACGGAGGGCGACCTGGATCAGCTCCTCCGGCGGCGTGTTCAGGTCGATCAGGTTGAGCGGCGAGAGCGGCCCGCCGATCGGCTGAAGCTTCACCGACGGGTCGAGGTTCAGCCGCTGAGCCAGCCTCGCCGCGGCAATACCGAGGTTCTGCTCGGCGTCGATCACGTCGGCGCGCCGATACCGCCACTCCGCGCGGGCTCGGTCGTAGTCCGACTGCCGGCCCTCGCCGGTGATCGCGTATTGCTCGATCGCCCGGACGATCTGGTACGCCTGGGCCTCCGAGAGCCGGTGCGTTTCCAGGAGCGCGTAGTGCCGCATTAGCTCGATTTGCAGCACGGCGACGTCAACCAAAATGTCGTTCTCGGTCGCACGAACGTTGAACCGAGAGGCCGTCACCCGCTGCCGGGCGACCAGCGGCTGGTAGATCGCGTCGGTCAGCGGCGTGAGGATGTTCACACCGGGGATTCGCGGCGTCCCGGCGATGTCCATGTAGGCACCGGCCCCGACGAAGAGCGACTGGAGCGAGGTCTCCAGGATCTTGCCCGAAGACCGCTCGAGCGGCCCATTATGACCGTGGTAGCTCACGCCGTAGTTGATCGAGGGGACGAGCAGCGTTCGAGCCGTAAGCTGCTGCGCCAGGGCGTCGAGAACGACGGTCCGCGATCGATTGATCGTGGGGTTGACCATGTCGGCCAGGCGAAGGGCGGTCGCCAGGTCGATCGGCTGAACCTCGGCCGCAAGAATGGTTGCGGGCGTGGTGGGTAGGGGAGCCAGCCCCTGGAAATCGGTTCTGGCCCCATTGACCGCTTGAGACCTACCCGGCGTTCCGGCACCCGGCGTTCCGGCACCCGGCGGCGCGGCGTTGTTGCCAGCCGCCGGCATCCCCGGCAGGGCGGCCGGCGGGGTGGACGGGATGTTGCCAGCCCGCGGCAATCCCGGCTGAGCCGAAGGGGGCGGGGCAGGAGGAGAACTCGATCTACCGGGCGCCTGCGCGTGGCCTGGCGTCGAGCTCAGAAAGAACGCCGCGGCGATCAAACCCGTCCCGACCGCGCGAGTCTGTCTCATCGTCTCCACCCTCTCCTCCCGTGTCTTCCGCACAACTCCTGGTTCTCCGATCTTCGGTAGGCTCATCGTTGTTCCATCGGCCGGTGGTCCCATCGACTTGACGTTTATCGCGGATTGGTTCGGTTCCATCGGTTGACAGACTGGGCGCGGAAGCTAACATAGAGCCAGCGGGCGATTGAGTTTCGCGATCGCGTGGGGCACGGTATGCCGTCGCCGATTTTACGATTGATCCTGTGCTTGCTGATGAGCCTGTCGATCGTCACCTCGCCTCTGCGCGGCTGGTCGAAGAGCTCCCGCCCCGGCCACGCCCCCCACTCGGCCGGATCCCCGCACAAATCCCGCAAGAGCCGATCACCCCTCGAAGGGAATTCCCTGACGGCTCAATTCCTCACGGTCCCGAGCCGCAATCCC
>DAIDJI010000654.1 GCA_027451455.1 Planctomycetales bacterium
GTGTTGAGCCCGATCTGGGCGAAGATCAGACCGACCTCGCCTCTTGGGATCATCCCGACGCCGACAATCGCCCGGTTCCCCCGGAACCAGAAGGGCGCGTAGCCGGCCGCGAGCTTGCCAAGAATCCCGACCACAATCAAAACGCCCCCCGTGAGCAGGGCAAACCGGCTTGAGGGGTCCACCGGACTCAGCGCAGAAAGGTCGACCGACGCCCCGACCGAGACAAAGAAGATCGGGACGAGGAAATGCCCGATCCCCGCGATTCCCCGCCCGATTTCGTGCGCCTCCGGCAGGCTGGCGACCAGCAGTCCGCCGGCAAAGGCACCGATGATCATGGCCGAGCCCGATCGATCCGCCAGCCAGGCCATGGCGAAGGCAAGCACCAGGGCGAACGTCGTCCGGGTCCCGGGCAGGTCGATTCGCTCGACCGCCCGGAAGATCGGGGGGACGATCCAGCGGCCGACCACGGTCGCCGCGACCAGGAATCCAACCGCCCGGACCGAGGCGCCGACGACCATTCCCGCCGAGACGTCTTGCCCTTGCGCGACGTCCTCGACGATCGTGAGCAGCAGCAGGCCCAACACGTCATCAATGATCGCAGCGCCCAGGATAATTTGACCCTCGATCGATCGGAGGTGTCCCAGGTCCGAGAGTACCCTCGCGGTGATTCCGACACTGGTCGCCGTCAGGGTGGCCGCGGCCATCACCGGCTGCAATCCCGAGAGACCGAGGAGACGGCAGGCCCCAAAGCCCAGAGCGAACGGGAGAAAGACCCCGACCACCGCAACCGTGATCGAGGTCCCGCCGACGCGAATCAACTCGCCGAGGTTTGTCTCCATCCCGATCGCGAAGAGCAGGAGCAGCACCCTCAGCTCGGCCAGAACGTGGAGCACCTGCACGTGCGGGTCGATCCAGCCGAACAACGAGGGTCCTGCGATCACTCCGCTGACCAGTTCGCCCAGCACCGCCGGCTGGCCGACCCTCTGCGCGATCGCACCCCCCAGCCGCGCCACGAGCAGCACGGCCACCAACATTCGCAGGAATTCGGAGAAGATCGAATGTTCCATCATGCATCATGTAGTGACGACCGGTCTTGTCCCGATCTGCCCAACGGGGATATTATTAGACGACTTCCCAGGAGCCGGGGATGAATCTCGCCCCAGTGGCCGGATTTCCGGAGAGGCTCCCGACCCGCCCGGGTGCCGCGGCACGAGAATCCATGAAGCGAAGAGAAGATATTCGAAACGTTGCCATTATTGCGCACGTTGACCACGGAAAGACAACGCTGGTTGATTCGATGCTGCGCCAGTGCGGGCAGTTCCGCGCCTCGCAGCTTCAGGGGGAGCGGATCCTCGACTCGAACGATCTCGAGCGGGAGCGGGGCATCACGATCCTCGCCAAGAACATTGCGATCCGGTATGGCGAGATCAAGATCAACCTGATCGACACGCCCGGCCACGCCGACTTTGGCGGCGAGGTCGAGCGGACGCTCCAGATGGCCGACGGGGCGCTGGTGCTGGTCGACGCCTTCGAGGGGCCGATGCCGCAGACGAAGTTCGTCCTGCGGAAGGCGTTTGCCTGTCACATCCGGCCGATCGTGGTCATCAACAAGATCGACCGGCCCGACGCCCGGCCCACCGAGGTTCTCAACGAGATTTTTGACACGTTCGTCGAGCAGGGGGCCAGCGAGGAGCAGCTCGACTTTCCGTACATCTATGCCTCGGGTCGGTCGGGGTTTGCCTCGCACGACCCGGGCGCGACGAGCGGCGACGTCAAGCCGCTGTTCGACATGATCGTCCAGCACGTTCCGGGACCGGTCGTGGATCCCGAGAGCCCGTTCCGGATGGTCTGCACGACGCTCGACTTCAGCGAGTACGTCGGGCGGATCGCGATTGGCCGGATCGCCGCCGGCGTCGTCAATCGTGGGCAAAAGGCGGTCCTGATCAAGGCCGGTGACGTCGCGGTTCCCGGCTCGATCGACAATCTTCTCGAATTCGACAAGCTCGGCCGGGTGGAGATCCCGACGGCCGAGGCCGGTGATATTGTCGCCGTGGTGGGGCTTGGCAGCGTCGATATCGGCGACACGATCGCCGATCCGTCCAACCCGGTCGCTCTCCCCCGGATCGAGGTCGACGAGCCAACGCTGAGCATGACCTTCCAGGTGAACGACTCGCCGCTGACCGGCGAAGGGCAGTACCTCACCTCGCGCCACCTGAAGGAGCGGCTGGAGCGCGAGCTCGAGTCGAACGTCGCCCTCCGCGTCGAGCCGACCGAGGAGCGAGACTCGTTCCAGGTCTCGGGCCGAGGGCTGCTCCACCTCTCGGTCCTGATCGAGACGATGAGGCGCGAGGGATACGAGCTCGCCGTCGGCAAGCCGGAGGTCATCTTCCGGAAGGTCGACGGCGAGACCTGCGAGCCGTACGAGTTCCTGGTCGTCGACGTCCCGCACGGCCACATCGGGCCGGTGATCGAGCTGGTCGGCATCCGCCGCGGCGAGATGGCGAAGATGGACGTGAAGGGGGCCTATGCCCACCTGGAATTCCTGATCCCCGCCCGCGGCCTGATCGGCCTGCGCAACCGGCTGATGAGCGCCACGCAGGGCGAGGCGATCATGCACCACAACTTCCACGACTACCGGCCCGTCCGCGGCGACATCCCGAGGCGCCCGAACGGCGTGATGGTCAGCCTCGTCCGGGGGCAGGTCAACGCCTTCGCCCTCGACAACTTGCAGCAGCGCGGGACGATGTTCGTGAAGCCGGGCGACGATGTCTACGAGGGGATGATCATCGCCGAGAATGCCCGGGCCGACGACATGACCGTCAACCCGTGCAAGGAGAAGAAGCTGACCAACATGCGGGCCTCGGGCTCCGACAAGAACATCCTCCTCAAGCCCCCGCGCGAGCTGACCCTGGAGCTGGCGCTGGAGTACATTGAGGAGGATGAGCTGGTCGAGATCACGCCGTCGAAGATCCGGCTCCGCAAGAAGGTCCTCAGCGAAGAGGGCCGCAAGCGGGCCGAGCGCGGCGGCGGCAAGAAGCAACTCGTCTGATCGTCGCGTGGGGGGCGGTTCGCCGCCCCTCATGCCCCGCCCGTCCGCGACCTGATGAAGGCGTAGCCTTCGCGGCAGAGGCCCATTGGGTCGGGGAAGAGATCGCGCCAGACACGAGTCGCCGCGGCGAGCGCAGGGAGTGCCCGGCCGAACGCCTCGATCGTGTAATAGCCGTTATAGCCCGTCTGCTTCAGCGCCCCGAAGTAGTCGTCCCAGTGGATCTGGCCGGTTCCGGGGATGCCACGATCGTTCTCGGAGACGTGGACGTGGATCGTCTCGGCGGCGCACGAGGCGATCGCCGCGGCCTGGCTCTTCTCCTCGATATGGGCGTGGAAGCTGTCGTACATCATCTTGCAGTGCGGATGGTCGACGGCGCGGACGAACCGGGCGGCCTGGGCGGCGGTCGTCAGGAAATAGATCTCGAACCGGTTCAGGTACTCGATCGCCATCCGGATCTTGCGGGCCTGGGCCTTCTCGGCGGCACGCTGGAGGGTCTCGACGCCGTACTTGAATTCGTCCTCGGTCGGTGCCTCGTTCGAAAAGACGCCGATGGCCGAGTGGACCGGGGGATCGAACCCGCTGGCAAGATCAAGCGTTTTCTGTGCCTTGGCTGAAATCATCGCTGCCCGCTGCGGAGGAATGTCATATTCAAGCATCAGTTCTTCGGCCAAATTCCAC
>DAIDJI010000655.1 GCA_027451455.1 Planctomycetales bacterium
TGCCCCTATAGTCGATGACGATTATCCGCAAACACGACACAGATACGAAGGGGGCATTCAAAGATTACTGGCTCGTGAGTGTCCGTCGGCGCTCCCCGAGCTCGAAGGCCATGTCGACGATCCGGCGCTACATCCAATCGGGCCGGCCTGTGGTCGGCATCCGGACGGCCTGCCACGCGTTTGACACCAGGGGCAAGGTGCCGCCGGGGCACGCCGACTGGCGGACGTTCGACCCGGATGTTCTCGGTGGACACTACACGGGCCACCACGGGAACGGCTTGCAGCCCGTCGTCACGCCCTCGCCATCGGGTACAAGCTCGCCGCTGCTCGTCGGGATCGAGACACCGTTCCGAGGACATGGCTCGCTCTACAGGGTCAGCCCGCTCGCTTCGTCGACGACGCCGCTGCTCGTCGGCAAGATCGAGGGCGCGCCGGCCGAGCCGGTTGCCTGGATCAATCGCAAGGGTGGAGCGCGCGTCTTTTATACCTCGCTCGGCCATCCCGACGACTTCCAGGAGCCCTCTTTCCGCCGGCTGCTACTGAACGGTATCTCCTGGGCACTCGATCGCCGGGCACCGACATCCACCGTCCACAGAGACTCTGGACCGGAGGCGCCGGAGGGTGGAAAGTCGAGCTTCCGCGTCCCCAACGATCTGCGACTCGATCTGTTGCTTTCCGAGCCGATCGTTCGCCAGCCGGTTTCGATCAGCTTCGACGAGCGTGGACGGCTCTGGGTGGTGCAATACCTTCAATATCCCGATCCGGCCGGGTTGCGGATGGTGAGCCACGACGGCGTCTGGCGGGCGGTCTATGACAGGATCCCACCGCCTCCGCCGCACCACTTTCGCGGCAAGGACCGAATCACCATTCACGAGGATACCAACGGCGACGGGACGTACGACCGGCACCGGACGTTCGTCGAGGGCCTGAACATCGCGACCGCCGTGGCCCACGGACGCGGTGGCGTCTGGGTGCTCAACCCGCCGTATCTCCTCTTCTACCCGGATGCCAACCGCGACGATGTCCCCGATGGCGACCCGGTCGTCCACCTGAGCGGCTTCGGGCTGGAGGACACGCATTCCGTCGTCAACAGTCTGCGATGGGGCCCGGACGGCTGGCTCTACGCCGCGCAGGGGTCGACGGTCACCGGCCACGTGATCCGTCCCGGCCTCGACGACGGCAAGCAACCGGTCCACTCGATGGGCCAGCTCATCTGGCGATATCACCCCGGGACTCGCCGCTACGAGGTCTTTGCCGAGGGGGGCGGGAACGCGTTTGGTGTCGAGATCGACGCGAAGGGGCGGATCTACTCGGGCCACAACGGCGGCGATACTCGAGGCTTCCATTACGTGCAGGGTGGTTATTATCAGAAAGGGTTCAATAAGCACGGCCCGCTCTCAAACCCCTACGCCTTTGGCTACTTCCCAGCGATGCGGCACGGCCACATCCCGCGGTTCACCCATACGTTCGTCTTCAATGAGGCGGATGCCTTCCCTCCCTCTTACCGGGGACAACTCTTCGGCGTGGCCCCGCTGCTCAATCACGTCGTGATGAGCGAGTCGATTCCCGACGGCTCGTCGTTTCGGACCCGCGATCTCGGGTACGCCGTCGAGTCTTCCGACCCCTGGTTCCGGCCAGTGGACATCAAACTCGGCCCGGATGGCGCACTCTACATCGCCGACTGGTACGACCGACAGGTCAATCACTATCGAAACCACGAGGGCCAGATCGATCCGTCGAGCGGCCGGATCTACCGACTCGGCCCGAAGGAAGGGCATCGCCGAATGCCCGAGGACCTCGCGGCGCTGGAGACGTCTCAACTGGTTGACCGGCTCTCGGACTCCAACAAGTGGACCAGACAGACCGTCCTTCGACTGATCGCCGATCGTCGGGATGCCTCGATTGTCCCGTTGTTGAAGGAACGCCTCCGCGATTCCAAGGCGTCGGGTCAGCTCGCCCTGGAATCCCTCTGGGCGCTGAACCTTGTCGGTGGACTCGACGAGGCGACGGCGATCGAGACGCTCGCCCACCCCGATCCGCACGTCCGGCTCTGGACGGTCCGGCTGACCTGCGACGCCGGCCAGGTCTCGCCGGCTTTTGCCTCAGCGATCGCGCGGGTGGCAGGTTCGGAACCCAACGTCGAGGTCCGGAGCCAGATCGCGTGCTCGGCGCGCCGGCTCCCTGCAAGAGAGGGCCTGCCGATCGTCCGTGCGCTGATGGCCCACGCCGACGACGCTCGCGACATCCACATCCCGCTTCTGGTCTGGTGGGCGATCGAGGCGAAGGTTTCCGCCGAGCCGGAGGCGGTTCTCTCGCTCTTCGAAGACCGATCGAACTGGGACCTGCCGATCGTCCAAACCACGATCGCCGAGCGGCTGATGCGGCGATTCGCGGCGGCCGGGACGCGAGCCGACCTGGCCCGATGCGCCCGACTGCTCGCGATGGCCCCCGGCCCCGACGATGCCCGTCGGCTGATGACCGGATTTGAGGCCGCCTTCGCGGGTCGGTCACTTGCAGGCTTGCCCGACGTACTGGTCGAAGCACTCGCGAAACATGGCGGACAATCGCTGACGCTCGGACTCCGACGAAACAACGCCGGGGCGATCGCCGAGGCCATCGCGCTGCTTTCTGACGATCGTGGAGATCCGTCGAAAAAGACGCAGGTCCTTCAGGTGCTGGGCGAGGTTCGCCGACCCAGCGCGATGCCCGCCATCCTGGCGATCGCCGCCCGATCGCCTGACAACGCTCTCCGCGCCTCGGCCCTTTCGGCACTGGCCGCCTACGACGATCCCCGGATCGCGACGGAGATTCTCACGGTGTACCCGGACATGTCCGACGACGTCCAGTCGGCGGCGCAGGCCCTGCTCGCGTCACGGCGTCTCTGGGCGGAGCCATTCCTCGCGGCGATGGAGGCTCGATCGATCGATCCGAAGTCCGTCCCGCGCGAGGTGGTCGAGAAGTTTCTCCTCCTGAATGACCGCGAACTCGGCGCACGGGTGGAACGCCTTTTCGGACCGATCCAGCCGGCGACTCCCGCGGTCCTTCGGGCGGAAGTCGATCGGCTCGCCTCGATCGTTCGCTCGGGGCCGGGCGTCCCGAAGCCGGGGAAAGCCCTGTTCGACCGCTCCTGCGGCCGGTGTCACTCCTTCTTCGGCAAGGGCGGGCAGGTCGGCCCCGACCTCACCACCTACCGCCGCGACGACATCGATAACATGTTGCTGAATATCGTCCATCCGTCGGCCGAGATCCGAGAGGGGTTTGCCACGTCGATCGTCGCGACGATCGACGGCCGTGTTCTGTCGGGCATCGTGGTCGAGCAGGACAAAAACGCCGTGGTTCTCCGCGTCGAGGACGGGCGATTGATCACGCTTGCCCGCGATGAAATCGACGCCCTCAAGACGAGCCCTCGATCGCTGATGCCCGAGGGGTTACTGTCGAGCTGGCTCGATCAGGACATCCGCGACCTCTTTGCATACCTCCGCAGCACACAGCCGCTGATCGACTGACGATCCTCAGGCTGAAGGCAACCCGCGGATGGACTCCACGATGCGACGGACGAGGCCGGAGTCGGTTCGGCGCCAGGGTGGGCCGTCGTCGTGCGGCGAGTAGCCGGGATCGCTCTCGCCAACGATCCGGGAGGCGGCCGAACCCAGGTGGATCTCCCGGACGCCACTCTCTCGAATGACCGAGGCAAGATGCTCGACGGCCAGGCGACCGCCGGCCATC
>DAIDJI010000656.1 GCA_027451455.1 Planctomycetales bacterium
GTTCTTCGACTCCTCGCCGCCGCCGTAGACCTGGCCGTTGGCCTGCGGATAGGTTCCGACGTCGTGCGGGGCGAACGGGAACTTCCAGCGCTTCGATGTGCTGTAAACCAGCGCAGGGGCGACGAGGGCCTTGGCGTAGGTGGGGCCCATCAGGAGGAACTGGGGAGCGGCCGGATAGAAGACGTCCACCGTCGCGACGCAGCCGTTGCTGCTATTTTCCTTGGGGAAGAGCATCGGCTGCCCGTTGGCGTCGGCCGAGAGGCCGCAGCCGGCCAGCGCCTGGCGATAGGCGAGCGCGCACATCCGGGCGAACCGGATTCCGCCGGTCTGGGTCAGGTCGGCCATCAACTCCTCGTCGAACGCCTTGCAACGATCGACCAGTTTGGCGTAATCGCGCGCGGCGTCGGTAAACAGTTCCTTCGGCCCGGCGCCGTTCCTGCGCCAGAACGGCCGCTGCTTCTGGCCGAGAAACTTGATTGCGTAGATCTCGTCGTAGGCGATCATCAGGTGGCGCGAGACCGGCTTGTCGCCGATCGAGCCAAGAGCGAAGGCGAAGGCCAGGCAGGGCTCGCGATCGTTGGCGGCCCTGGGCATCTGGGCGTCGTCGCGATCGGTGAGGGTTCCCCGCTCGGCGAACCCGGCGGCCAGCTCGGAGCCCGCCCCGATTGCGGAGGATGTCTGGGCGGTCGGGGCAGCCACGTAGACATATCCCCAATCGATCCGCGTATCATCGCCGGCCGGCTGAAGGAGGGTCTGATCGACGGTCCCGGCCCGGAGCGCCGTGAGGTCGCCCATCGCCTCGCGCTTCCATTCGACCTTCTGCGCGGGCTCGTTGACCGTCAACAGGGCGCTGGTGCTCTCGAAGAGGGAGACCTCATGGTTCTTGCCGTCGGCCGAGCGAACGTCCCAGGTCAGGTAGGTTAGCGGGCGGGCGAGGACGTCGAGGTCATCGGGGAGCGAGGGCGTGGTGAAGGTCAGCGAGACGCGGACGCTCTCATTCGCGAACTCGTAGATCGTCCGGGTGGGGAAGACCTGGACCGACTTCTGCTCGATCGGCGGGATATCCTTCGGCTCGGCGCCCATCAGGCGGTAGGTCTTGCCGTCGACGCGGATCAGGCTGACGAGTGGGTGGGGATGGCGGGTCCAGTGCCGAGTGGTGTCGCCGTTGAGCGTATCCGACATCGACCAGATGCTCAGATAAGGATCGCTGGCGACCAGCGGGACGGCCGGAGGGCGCAGGTCGGCCTCGTGACCGGCCGGCTGGGCCGGAGCCCGCCCGGCGAAAAATAATGCCGAGGCCAGGCCCCCGGCGAAAACGAAGCGACTGATCCCCGTCAGCGATCGATGCATCCCGATTTCCTTTTGAACGGGTTCGAAGCGACGAGCGGAGTCCGCCCACGACCCGGGCATGCTGACCCGCCCGACGCTTCGAGTATGGACAGGGTCGCGGTTTGACGCAAGGGGTCGCCTTTGTGCACTCCCCGACCCATCAATCGACGGCGCAAGTAGATGGGCTTGCGGAGTCCGAAGGAATCGGTACTCTATCCAAGGATCGATGCGGGATGGTGGATCTCCACGGATCGGTGGCCGCAAAGCGCCCTTTGGGCCAGGATGGACCCATGCGTCGCGTCTTGACGACTCTCCTCCTCTTCGCCGTTCTCGTGCCGGCTTTTCCGGCTCGCCTCGCCGCTTCGAGCATTCTTTTGCTTTCGAGCGGCAATGCGAGCAATGACGCGGCGATCGTCTCGGCCCTCCGGTCGGAGGGGGATTCCGTGACGATCGGCCCGACTTACAACAACTTCACCGGGACGGGCCTCTCGGGTTATAACGCCGTCTTCCTGAATCCCAACACTTATGACCCGACCTTGCCCAACATGCCGGAATCGGGACAGCAGGCCCTGATCCAGTACGTCAACCAGGGAGGTGGCCTGGTTGTCGGGGCGATGGTGCCTTACTTGCAGCCCTCGATCAACCAGCCCGGGGGGGCGGGGCCGGTGGGCCAGCCCACGCACGACTTCAGCACTCTGTCCGCGATCCTTCCGGCCTCGCCTTACAACGATGTCGCGACCAGCAACTCGCCCATTACCTTTACGGCCCAAACCTCCAATGCGGCCCTCAACGCGGGGCTCTCCCCGTCGTTCTCGTTCCAGGCGGGGGGCTATAACACCGAGGCCCTTTTGACGCCCAAGAGCGGGGCGACGTCGTTCTTCGCCACGAACCAGTGGTCGCCGACCTTCGGCGGCTATGTGCCCGGCTCGGGCACGATCGGGTGGGACTACGGGAGCGGGCGGGTCCTGAGCCTCTCCACGTTCTCGGATAATACCGCCCTGGGCGATCCCAATTACGACCGGCTGCTCGGAAACTCGTTTAACTGGGCGACCGGAACGACCTCGACGCCGATCACGCCATCGAATCCGCCTTCCAGCTCGCCTCCCTCCGGCGAGACGACGGCGCCCGAGCCGAGCACTCTGGCCGTGTTCGCCCTGGCCGGTCTCGGCGTGTGGGCCGCCTCGCGCTCGCGGCGGCGGGGAGCGGATTCGGCACGTGAATGAGACCCGGGCCTCGGCCACCCGCGGTATGCCCCTTGCAGTCCAGAAGTGCGAGAGCCTTGGAAAAAGGCAAGTCTTCGCATCTGGGAAGGGGGAACAAGATGGCGCAGCAAATCCCGGTCGACCCGAGTTGCGTGGTCGCCGAAGAAGGTCCCGACGGAACGATGCCCGTGACCCCGGACCTCGCCTACCAGCGGCTCCTGCTGGTGAACATCGCCTATTTCGGGATGCCGGGCGCCGGCTCGGGGCACTGGGTTCTGATTGATGCCGGAGTGCCGGGGACCTATCAGACGATCCTGAACGCGGCCCGGAAGCGGTTCGGGGCCGAGAGCCGGCCGGCGGCGATCGTGATGACTCACGGCCATTTCGACCACATCGGCGCCCTGAAGGACCTGGCCGAGCTCTGGGACGTCCCGATCTACGCGCACGAGCTGGAGTTGCCGTACCTCGACGGGCGGTCGTCGTATCCGCCGCCGGATCCGACCGTCGGCGGCGGGCTGATGGCCCGGCTCTCGCCGCTCTACCCGCGTGGGCCGATCGACGTGAGCAGGTGGCTCCGACCGCTCCCCAGTGATCGGAGCGTCCCTGGGATGCCGGGTTTCCAGTGGATCCCCACGCCCGGCCACTCGCCGGGGCACGTCTCGTTCTGGCGAGAGCTTGATCGGACGCTGATCGTCGGCGATGCCTTCGTCACCACGAGCCAGGAATCGGCCTACGGCGTCGCGACCCAGGAGCCCGAGCTGCACGGGCCGCCGATGTACTACACCCCCGACTGGATCGCCGCGAAGAAGTCGGTTGAGCGGCTCGCCGCGCTGGAGCCGGACCTGATCGTCACCGGGCACGGCCGGGCGATGCGAGGGTCGGAGATGCGGCGAGCCCTGAACCTGCTGGCGAGCCGGTTTGACGAGGTCGCCGTGCCGGAGCACGGACGTTACGTCGACGAACCGGCCCTCGCCGATCGGAGCGGGACCGTCCACGTCCCGCCGCCCGCGCGCTGATCGGCCCAAAGCCTTCTCAACCGCCCGCGACCAGGCGGTCGAGCTCGTCCTCGTCGACGCCGGACAGGTAGTCCCGCACGCCCGCGCGGACCTCGGAGACCGCCTGCCGGGGCGCTGGCCAGTCGTCGGCCTCCCCGCTGCCCCCCATGCGGAAGCGGCGCTCGCTGAGCAGCGGG